>JBAPYE010000028.1:0-2247 GCA_049284575.1 Desulfobacterales bacterium | reverse complement strand
GTGCGAAGGTGAGCAGGCTCATCGCCGTCACCAGGGAGTCGAACTTGCCCGCGATGATGGTCGTGGGAATATAGAGCTGAAACAGATCGTGGGGGAGCTCGAACAGGTCCATCAGAAAGGGCAGGGCAACCTGCGCCTTGGCAAAATAGCTCGGCACGCCGGCGGCGAACAGGACCCAGTAATCGCTCGTCGTCAGCGCGCTACCCGCCAGCCAGGCGGCGAAGGGGATGAACAAAAGGGTTAGAAGGCGGCCCGCGTTCGGGAAGTTGAACAGGATCGGCATCAGGATGTCCGCGGCGGAGTCGCTCTCCGGCGTCAGCAGGCCGCGCTCGTGCAGCAGTGTCTTGGTGCGCTCCACCAGGATCGGCAGGACGATAAAGGCGTTGCTCGTCACGAAGGCGGTCAGCAGGGCCTCGCGCGCGATGCGCATCACCTCCCCATAGGTGAAGGGGGTCATTGCGGTGACCAGGAGTGGCAGGACCCAGAAGGCGAGCAGCAGGGAGGCGGCGATCAGGACGGAAAAATAGGCCTCCAGCCGGACGAAGGTCTCCGGTGCCATGGTGCCCGCCGTCACCGCCCCGATCGCAAACACGCCGATGGGCGTGAGTCCGACGACGAACTTGGTGATGCGCACCAGGGAGGCATTGAACACCCGCAGGGCCTTCAGGACGGACTCCTTGCCCTCCAGGCCGATGAGCCCGATGCCGATCATCGAGCTGAACAGGACCACCGCGGGAACGACGGCATTGGCGAGCGAGTGGAACGGATTCGCGGTGAAATAGAGATCCGCGATCGAGAACGGCTGCCGCGGCTCCGCGAGGGCGTGGCTGAAGAAGGCGGCGGTCTGCATGGTGGGGAAGGCGGCGGGCATCGCGGCGATGACGGCAAACGCCAGGAGCACGGTCACCAAATAGAGCACGCCGCCACGCAAGGCCAGCTGTTTCGCCTGGACCGCCTCCATCTGGCCGAAGCCGATGATCAGGGCCATCAGCAGATAGGGCAGCACCGTCATCTGCATCAGCCGGATGTAGACATCCGCCAGCGGCTGCAGCACCGCCGCCGGCTCGCCGAAAAAGAGACCGGTGAAGACACCCAGGCCGAGACCCACGAGGATCCGGGCCGACAGGCTGGTGCGCGCAAGCCAGGCGAGGATCGGCCTCATGCGCTCTCGGTCGGGGGAAGGTCAGGCACCGGACGAAGCCGTCAGACGCTTGTAGTGTCGGCCGATCAGGATGGCGATGCCGAGCCAGAGCAGGACCAGGCCCACGTTGACCAGTGCGAAGCCCTGCGTCGACAAGGCAAGCCAGGTGGTCCCCGCGTAGACCAGCACCGCCGAGAGCACGTCGCCCGCCCGCACGAAAAAGGTGTCGATCGCCTGCTTGGCCTTGTATTTCTGCTCGCGGGTGGTCGGAAGGAAGAGCACCTGGCGCACCGTGTTCTGGACGGAGTAGTCGGTGGCGTTCTCCGCCGTCTTGGCCCAGCGGACCATTGCCAGTACCGGATAGAAGGCCGCAATCAGATAGCCCCCGAGGGCGATGAGAGGCAGGATCATGATCGCGACTCCGACACCGAGATACTTCAGCACGCGCGACACCACGAAGAGCTGGAGCAGCAGCCCCACCAGGTTCACCACGGTGAAGAACTGGGCGTAGAACTCGCCGACGTACTCCTCCTTCGTAAGCCCCGGCGCAGCGCCCTGGGCGATGGCCTGCTCCGCCGCCGACAGCACGGTCCGCCCCAGGATGTACTCGCCCGTCGTGTTGACCCAGTTGAGCACCAGCATCAGCAGCGCGATCAGGAGCAGATAGCGGCTGCGGAACACCAACGCGAAGGCGTCCCCCTCCCGCAGGGGCTCGTCCTCGGAGGCCTCGGCCCGCGTCGTAACCGCGGGGGTCGAGCGGCGCCGCTCCACGCGATCCACCCCATTGGTGATGAGCAGACTCAGCGCCAGGATGCCAGCGGCCACCAGCATGAGCTGATAGACGCCGAGGGGGGCGATGAGCTCCGCGTCGAGGAAGCTGCCGGCCACGGCGCCCAGGGAGGCCCCGAAGGCGACGATGACGAACAGGCGCTTGCCGGCCTCGGGGGTATACAGGTCGTTGGCCAAGGCCCAGAACTGGGCCGGCACCATGAGGTTGAAGATCCCGACCCAGAGGAAGAAGACCACGCCGATGGGGATCTGCATGTGCGCCAGGGCGTAGAACACCAGCAGGCAGCCGACGAAAAAAAGCGTGACCCCATTGATCA
>JBAPYE010000027.1:0-12301 GCA_049284575.1 Desulfobacterales bacterium | reverse complement strand
CCTTTTGGGGGGCGGTCGGCCGCCCCCCCGCCGATCAGGTGACGTTACACCGCTACCGTAATTTTGCGCGGCACGGCTTTTTCCACCTTGGGCAAAGTCAACCGCAGCACGCCGTCGGTGAGTTTGGCATCGATCTTTTCTTGGGCGATGACCTCCGACAGGGTGAACTGGCGGTAATACTTGCCCGTTTCGTACTCGATCAGAATGTCCTCCTCGTCGCCGCCTTCAACCGGATAAATTTCCCCTGAAATGGTCAGGGTGTTATCCCGCAGATCGATGACGAGATCCTCGGACCTGACCCCTGGCAGATCTGCCAGCAGGGTGATCATCATTTCGGTTTCGAAGATATCGACATCCGGGGCGAAAACCAACCCCGGGCGTGTCTGCTCCGCAGGAGAGGACACTTCCTGCTTGTCTTTTACCTGAATTTCTTTAGACTGTTTGTCCGCCATTGCTGATCCCTCCTTTCGGCCGCATCGGACCGTTTACGCTACGGTGATCTGTCTGGGTTTGGCCGCCTCGGCCTTGGCTACCACCACGGTCAGAATTCCATTTTTAAGCGAGGCCTTGACCTTCTCCGGGTCGATTTCCCCGGGCAGCCCGATCATTCGCGAAAAGGTGCCTGCCTCGCGTTCCCGTCGGTGGTAGCGAACCTCTTGCCCCTCCTCGGAAATCGTCCTTTTTCCCGACAGCGACACCGTATTTCGCAGAACCTGGATCTCCAGGTCATCGGCTTTGACCCCCGGAAGCTCCGCGCGCAGATAGTAGCTCTCACGGTCTTCGGTCAGGTTGATCAGCGGAAAGACCCCGGCGGGCCGGGCGCTGGAGGTTTCCGGAGAGAGCGTCTCCATCAACCGGTTCATCTGCTGCCGCATGCGCTCGAGCTCGGTGAAAGGGCCCCTTGGACGCCACGTGGGTAAACCAAACATTTGTCTGTAAAGCATGATTCGGTCCTCCTTTTGATCAGAGTGATTTGGGCTCTCGTGTTCTGGTTTCGCCAGGCCCATTCTTGCCTCTGTACTCTCTTTGATGATTATAAAAATAAAAACCAAAAAAGTTTTGTCAATTAATTTCTAAAATAAAAAATGTTGAATTATTTTTTTCAAATTATATTATTTAGTAATAGACTTTCTCGAATTCGACGCGGCCGCAAGAAAGGTCGGCTGGCTGGCCGGTTTCCGGCGCCACCGCGTGAAAGCGGTTTTGACGGGACAAGGAGGCGCCCATGATAAAGAGTAGTGGACAGCAGAACCCGGCAGACAGGAGCCTGCCCCGGGCATTCTCAGAGGACCTCAGGGGAAAACAGTCCGTCCGGGCGACATTCAAACTAACCGAGGGCTGCATCAACACGATTCACATCGTGGCCGCCCATATGGGGATCAAGCAGAAATCCCTTTTTGACCACCTGATGGAGGACATCCAGACACTGAGCGTGATCGCCCGGCAGCTGCCAAATTTCCGGCCAAGCCCCACCGGGCGTATCCAGAAAACGTTTGTGCTTAGCCGTAGATCACTGTATTCACTGGAAGAAATTGCCAGCAGTTTCAATGCCCCGCGCGATGTGCTGATCGAGCTCTCGGTGCGGCGGCTGCTGCCGATCATCGCGGAGGTGCGCAAAAACCACGCAAAGCGCAAGAAAACCCTGGCGGATGTCCAAGCCCACCTTGCGGGCGGTGCCGCGCTGCTGGGGCAGATCAGCCATGAGCTGGGAAAAGACGATGCGGTGCACCAGGAGATCGCAACGGTGATGGCGCACTATGCGCAGGCCGTTGAAAACATCGCCGCGCTGGTCGAGCGGGGGCGCGCGGTCGAGGACTTTGACGAGGAAATATTGAAAAAACAGATGCCGGTCTGGGGTGATGGCGAGCAACCGTAACCCGGGGGCCATCGGGGTTGGGGGGTGAAGCCGGATGGTGGCGCCGTGTTTTTTTCAGCGGCCGCGACCGTTTTCCGCTGCGCCATCTGGTTCCACGCTTTGTTGCCGTCCGACGCAACAAGCGGCCGGCGCTTCAGGTCTGTTCCTCACCGGCCCGGCCGTGGTGCGTGAGAAGGGGTGTCGCGTTCCCCTCGTTGTCTTGAGCGGCTGCTTTTGTGTGCACGGCCGAGTTTTTGCCCGTGATGATAACCCCCATCCGCAGTGCCATCTCCTGCCGGTACTGAAACTCCTGCTGCTGGCGGTCTTTTTCCAGCCGGTAGCGCGCAATTAGCCGCACACCCGCCAGCAGGGTGGCCCCGCCCAGGAAAATGGCAATTCCCCAGAAGCCGTAGACGATGGCCGTTTCGCTGACGTTGGTAAAAAAAGCGAAAAGCCTGTCGATGTGAACGATCCCGACGATGGCGACGCACAGGAGCACCAGGCTCATCAAAAACGGCAGCTGGCGCACGCTGGCGATGGCGGCGTGGAGCTTTTTATGCCAGGAGGTCGCCATAGCTGGGGCCTGATCGGCAGCGACCGCTGTCGTGCGCGGCTTCTCGGGGGCGGGCGCATCTGCGGGCATGAAGAACAGATTGAAGGCGGTCACGAATACGCCGGTCAGGAAGGTGACGGCGATCGGCATGAGCAGGGCCGTCAGAAAAAAGTTTCTCCAGGAGAAGGCGATATTGATCGGTTCGAGTTGGCACAGGAAGAAAACGAGAAAAATGAAAATCTCGAGAAAAACGATCAGATACAGGTAACGCATGACGAATTTTCGTAGTTCAGCCGTCTTATAGAGGGTGGCAACCCCCTGCATTTCGATGTCAGGTTGCTCTTCAGGCATATCGATTTTCCTGTCTACCGGGTGGTCCGATCGGGCGTGATTCGAAAACCGTGCGGGCGCTATGTGACGGGGCCCTGCACAGGGGCGGTCACGCCTCGTCAAGGCCTGCGGGGACGGATCGCTTTGGGCTTTGGTAGGCTGCCGCCAGGTGCGCCCAGGCCGCCTTGTAGGAGTCGAGGGCGCCCTGAAGCCTGGGGATCCGCCTGCGCGCGAGGGTTTCGATCCGGGCGCGATCGTTGTCGTTAAGTGTGCTCTGTGATTCCGCCTCCAGGTAGTGGAGCACGGTCAGGGCGAACAGAATTCGCCGGGTGATTTCATTTTTAAGGGGCGTTTTGGGCATGGTCTTGCGGATGTGCTGAACGGCTTTGGGCGTCGGCGGAATCACGCTGAGATAGTCCCCCATCACATAGCAGAGCTTCTTGTGGGCCGCTTTCAAGCGTTTCAAATGGGACGCAAACCGGGGGTGGCCGCTTGCCACCATCGCTGTCACCTGCTGAATCGCTTCCGGCAAAGGCGCCGCCGCATACTCCGAAGGGGTCATGAAGAAACGCTCCAGTTGGGCGTCGCTGGCGCTGCGAAAGTCGCTCTGGTTCAGTTTTTTGAGAATCTCCGGCATGTTTCGGCAATGCTGCATGACGATGCTGTGAAGTTTGGCTCCCAACATCTCCCGGAAAAAGGGGCAGGGCGCGGATCGGGCGGCTTCCAGGCGCGCTTCGAGCACCTCGCAGGTTTGCCGCACATGCTGCTGCATCAGTTCGTGAAAGTAGATCGGGCTGTTGATTCCCTTTTGAAAGCGCAGACGCTTCCAACGGTCCAGGAGCAGGTAGATTCCCAGCATCCAGATGACGCAGATCCCGGCCACGAGGACCATGGCCCAGCGTGCGTGCTGGACGGGGAGCTCGGTCCGGGAGACCAGCGGGAACAGCAGCACGAGAGCCGCCAAGCCGCCGAAAAGGGCGCCCACGAGACTGTTGACCGCGATGCCCGAGCGGTTTTTCCAAAGTGCACGGCGTGCGCCCCCGGCGCCTGCTGGAGGCCGATAAGAGACCGGTAGACGGGTCGTTTTAGCGGGTGGCAGGCCCATGGCAGAACAGCGGCCTAATTGGAAGGCGGTAGGATCTTGAGGTTGCCCTTGCCGGTTTCTTGCTCCTCGTAGACAAGGCTCTCCGGTTGGGCGATGATCTTGCCTTTCCGGTCGATGACGGTGTTGTCGTCGAGGATCAGCAGCCCCAGCTTGTCCATTACATCGTTTTTGTACTTGTACTCGTATTGCATCTGCTGGCGGTTGAGGCGGTAGTTGACAAACAACCACAGCAGCCACAGGAGGATGGCGATGCCCAGCAGCACCGCGGCCCCGATCAGGATATGGCTCAGCGCCTTTTCGCCGGCGTTGATAATGAAGAGAAAAATGTCATCCATCTTGAAGAGGAGCATCGAGCCGGTGACGATCAGAAAGAGGATCGGCAGAAACGGCACCTGGCGCATATTGGTCAGGTAGGCGCTCAGCTTCATGAAATGATTTTTTGATTCCTCTTCGGTCACTTGGCTGCCGCCGATCTCCTCGTCGGCCGGGTTGATTCCGAAAAAGAACTTGTTGAATGCAAGGATGAAGATGCCCAATAGAAACGTGCATGCCACGGGAATGATAAAGGCCGAGTAAAAATAGAGCTTCCAGGGAAACGCCCCCTTTTCCGGCCCCATATTGCCGACAAAGCTGACCAGGAAAATGAGAATTTCGATGGCGACGATAAAGTAAAGATAATTCAGGAAAAAACTTTTCAGCTGAACGGCGTCGAACAGTCTCGCAACTCCTACGAAGCGTTCGGTATTCTGATGGCGCTTGCCCATCTTATTCACCTTTCAATACCCGAAGGGCCGGCTCGCGGAAGTCGCGGCCTTTTTTGCAGTCACGCCGATTCCACTTGCGCCCACCCCTGCTGCTGCAAGCAAGCGTCACTTTTCAAGATTCGCGCGCCCCGCGGCGACGCTTTTTTGGAAACCGTTTGATCGGCGGTTTTTAATGGGGCCTTTAAAATCTCATACTATACCATCTGAACAATTTATGGCAAGCACCAGGCGCAAGGGCTTCTGTCAAAACCCTCAAAAACTAATCGATAATAAATGGTGATCTTCCGAAACAGGCTCTGCCGGCAACAAATGCGACACGGCATCTTACGGGGGGTCGGCCTTGGTAGCACCGGTTCAAAACGACTTCAGGCCCGGAGGGTGAACCCACACCCCCGGGCCCGGTTAGCGCTTCTTTGGCCGCTGCCGGTTGCCTACCACCGTTCGCGGTGCATCGACCCGTGGCCCTTACCGTTCCCCATGCCGGAACCTCTGCCGGTTCCCATACAGGGCCCGGCCGACGCCATCTGGGAACGCTGTTCCGGGGTGAGCACGGCCCTGCAATCCAACCGGTGGGCGATGGCCTTTTCTTCGAGCTGGTTTTTAAGCTCGGAGATTGCTTTCTGCTTGGCCACGATCTGGTCACGGTCCGGATCGGCGGTGTTCCACAACAGACGCATTTCGGAGCGCGCGGCGAACATGCGGTTTTGCAACGGGGTGATCTCTTTGAGGTAGGTTTCCCGCAGGCTCTGGAGCTTGCCGGACTGTTCTTCGGTCAGGTTCAGGTCGGCTGCAAGGCAGCCGGCGCCTCCCATCCCGGGGCCCATACCCTGGCAGGACCCCCTCGGCCCGGCAAAGGCCGCTGAACCGCAAAACAATATCGCCAGAGACAAAGTTGCGACAATCAGGTTTTTCATGACGGTGTTTCTCCTTTCGGTTTTGGTTTGCATTTCCTTCTACGATCACTTTGAGCAGCTTTCATGCCAATGGGTTAGAAAGGATGACACGATTTCAATGGAATATATAACCTATTGATATTGATTTTAATTTAAATATTGGCTTGGCCTTCGCGATGTGGGTCCCCCTTCCTGCAAGAAATGTCGAAGTGGGGAAGCAAATGTCGGAAACCGGAGTGTTTAATTATAAATTTAATCTTATTTCAATATGTTATAATCAAAACCCGGTTTTATCGGCTTCCTCGACAAAATTGTCGCACCCCTGCCGGCGGCGGCGATCTAACCTATTTAACATATAAATATCAATTGGTTGTGATGGAAACAGAGGGAAATAGTGGCCTGGCGTTGTTTCATCGATGCTGGTATATTCTTCGCTCCTTGTACCCGGACAGCGATTGTGCGGCTATAATTTCAAAAAGGAGGCTGCGGGACGATGTCATGTCTTTTGATCCAAAGGGGCGTTTGCCTTCCGGAACCCTGTCGCTTGAATCTGGCGATCGCACGGTTCAAGCCCTGGTCTACCCTGTTAGAAGAGCCCGTTTTCCCGGGAGGCTGGAGGGCTGATGCCGGGTACTGAGGGCCGCGCGACGGGAGGGGGGACTGCCGGCCCCGGGCAATATCCTTTCCCCTTTCAGCCGCTTCTATTCGTTCTGCTTTGTCTTCTTTTGGTGGCGCTATTTTTCGTGACCGCCTTGATGGATGTCCGGCGGACGCAGCGCACCCTGCTGGATATTTTTGAAAATAACGGCTTGACCATCATTGAAACGGTCGAAACGATTGCCCAAGAAAAGCTCAACGGGCTGATGGGCGGCACGGGCCGGGCGGCCGATTTTTTTGAGGACCTGGAACGCATGGATGAAGGCTTCCGGATGCAGGAGGCGATCCTGGACAGACTGGTTGCGCTTGGCCGGGAGGTGGCGCGGCGTGCAGAGGCCAACAGCCTGGCCCCCCAAACGCTGGAGAAGATGGCGGCCGAAGCCGGCCTGCAGGCCATCGTCTTGTTTGACGACCACGGGCGGGCTATCCTGGAAAGCGCCCCGGCGCCGGAGGCAGCGGCTGCCGGAATCAGGCGGCTGATAGAAAAAGGAAGTGAGATCGGCGTTGATCTTCAGGGCGAGGGAACAGGGCAAGGGCCTTTGTATCTGATTGCCCTGCGTCGGAAAAACCAGCAGGGGATGATCGTCCTGGTATTGGCCGCCGAGGGCTACCGATACTGGGCCAGGCGCGTCGCCATGCAGGAGGCGATCGAAGAGGGCGGATGGAGAAAAGGGGTTCACTATTTCATGGTGGTCGATGCCCGGGGTTTTCTGTTGGCCGGCGCAGGCGACCTGCCCGAAGCGCCCGCGGGCGGACAATCGCTCTCCAGGGTCGAGCAGGCCCGGGCGGAGGACGGCGGGACCGGTCGCCGCATTATCCTCGGCTCGCCGGAACGCCTGGAAGTGTATGCGCCGCTGCGGCTCGACGGGCGCCAGGCGGGCATGGCGAGGATCGGTCTGGGAATCGAGGAGGCCGTGCGCCTCAGGGAAAATCACCAGCGGCGCATCTATGTCACCACCGGCACGATGATGTTTGGTGCGGTCCTGGCCATGCTGCTCTTTTACCGTCTGCAGAACCGACACCTGCGCCGGGTCCAGGAGATGAAGGAGAAGCTTTTTCAGGCCGAGCGCCTTTCTTCGCTCGGGAAACTCGCGGCCGGCGTCGCCCATGAGATCAGAAACCCCCTCAATGCGGTCAGTATGGCAATTCAGAGAATCCAGCGGGAATTCGAACCGGCCGAACCGCGCGCCCAAAAGGAGTTTGGGCACATCGTCACCCTGGTGAGGCAAGAGATCGGCCGTCTCAACCGGATCGTCGAGGATTTCGTGGGGCCGGCGCGGACGAGGCGCGACGAATTTCGGCCCCAGCGGCTCGCGGACCTTCTTGAACAGGTGGTGCGGCTTGCGCGGGAAGAGGCCGATTCAAGAAATGTCCGTATTGAATGCAACTGCCAGCAGCCGGATCTGGTGATCCTCATGGACCCTGTGCGGATGCATCAGGCCTTGTTCAATCTCATAAAAAACGCCCTGGAGGCCATCGTTGCGCCCGGGACCGTTATCATCACGGCCCGGCGGCTCGACCCCCAGTATGCCGTGGTCACGATCCGGGACACCGGGACAGGCATTTCGGCGGACGCCCTCAAGCGGGTTTTAGATTTCGAATACACCACCAAGGAAAAAGGCCTGGGGATCGGGCTGCCGATTGCAAGGGAAATCATCCGGGCCCACGGCGGTGAGCTGCGGATGGAAAGCGTACCAGGAGGGGGGACCACGCTCGAACTGATTCTTCCCGCCCAGAAAAACTAAAGATGATTCAGCAAGGAGTTTCATCATGCAGGACCTGACGATCCTGATTGTCGAGGACGAACCCGCCCAAAGGGAAATTCTCAGGGATTTCCTTGCCAAGGCGGGGCATCGGGTGTTCGAGGCCCAATGCGGGGAGGAAGCGGTGGATCTGGTCCGGCGTCGGAACCCGGATCTGGCCCTTATCGACTTCAAGATGCCGGGGCAAAACGGCCTGGAGGTGATCGCGGAATTAAAACGGCTCGATCCCGAGCTGGATGTGATTTTGGTTACCGCCTACGGCACCATCCAGATGGCCGTGAATGCCATGAAAGCCGGCGCCTTGGACTACATCACCAAGCCGATTGATCTGGAAGAACTGCTGCTCGTCGTCAAACGCGCCTGTGAGCGCCGCACCCTTGTCCGCGAGAACGAGATCCTGCGGCACCAGTTGCGCGAAAAGTCGATCACCCAGGATCAGATCATTTTCAAAAGCCCCAAAATGGCGGAATTGATCAACCTGGCCGGCCGGGTTGCCACCAGCAACGCCTCCGTCTTGATTCACGGGGAAAGCGGCACCGGCAAAGAGCTGATCGCCCGTTTGATCCACACCTTGAGCTTGCGGGCCCGCAACCCCTTGATCACGGTCAACTGCGGCGCTTTGTCGGAGTCCATTATCGAGAGCGAGCTTTTCGGGCATGAGAAAGGGGCTTTTACCGGCGCCCATCAAAAAAGGGGCGGGCGATTCGAGCAGGCTGACGGCGGCACCCTTTTCCTGGATGAAGTCGGTGAATTGTCACCGGCGATTCAGGTCAAGCTACTGCGCTTTCTCCAGGAAGGGGAGTTTCAGCGGGTGGGCGGCAACCAGACCCTCAGGTCGGACGTGCGGGTCATCAGCGCCACCCACCGGGATTTGGAGGATGACGTGCAAAAAGGCCGGTTCAGGGGGGACCTGCTCTACCGTCTGAAGGTCATCCCGCTGGAACTGCCCCCGCTCCGGGAGCGAAGGGAAGACATCCCGGTCCTGGTGGATTGTTTTCTGAAAAAATACGCCTTGGGAAATCGCAAGCGCATCGACGGTGTGAGCCGCGAGGCCATGGATCTGCTGAAACACTACGCATACCCGGGCAATGTCCGTGAACTGGAAAATATCGTGGAACGTGCCGTGGTGATTACCCGGGACACGCACATTACCACCCGGGATTTGCCTTTTAAGCCCGAGCAACCGCTATCATTGCCCCAACCCAGCACCCGCAACAACACCCTCAAGGAGACCCTGGAAGCGCTCGAGCGTCGGCTGGTCCAAGAGGCCCTCAAGGCCGCCGCAGGCCATCAGACTCGGGCCGCCGATACCCTGGGCATCAGCGAGAGGATGCTTCGCTACAAGCTCAAAAAATACCAAATCCAGTGATCTCGCTGCAGAATGCATCCAGCAGCCCGCCATCGATCTCGTTGCCGAAAAGGGCGGATTTGGCGCTGGCAATGGTTTCGGGCAGGTAGCGGCCGTACATCTTGATCGGCACCTCCCTCACATCGACAGTCGGCGACGAGGCCAGCGCCAGCAGATATTCGATCAGGTAAGCCGCATTCTGGGCGATGGGCCCGCTGTATTGCTGGCGCTGACGCAGCCGCAGGACCCGAAGTTCGTGCATCGAACGGCCGAATTCCGATTCCATGAGTTCGTCATAGGTGGTCATAATGATTTCCATGCGCACCGCGCCGGCGCCCCGGGCCAGGTAGTCCACAAGCCCTTTTTGGGCCGCCCCGGGATCCAGCCCGCGCCGCCGGGCGATGGACCAGTCAAAAGCCTTCAGGTGCGCGGCCATCTCATCCGGTGCCGGCAAATCGATTTCCACCAGCAGGTTTACGGCATTGTAGCGGCCGGTGTGTTTTTCGGTCTCCAAAAGGCTGAGCCCGGGGGATTGATCCAAAAACACCGGCACCTGCGCGAGCAACTCCGGTTCAGCGATGATCTTGAAGCCCAGCAGATCGTTGATGGTAAGGGCTTCTCTGGGAATCCGCACGTTGCGGCGACGGAAGCGGCCGGCCACCGCCGCCTCGGCTGCGGTAAAATCGTTTTGCATCTCATTTTCAGAGCTGACGAGATCCGCCAGACGCACCCCGGCTGCCGCCGCCCTCTTCCCGGCAATGAGTCGGGCTTCGCCCTGGATTTCCCGGAAAAGGGCCTCCACCAGCCGAAACGACACCTTTTCGGCCACGCGTGAAAGCCGCTTGATCCGTCCGATGGCCGCCAGTTGCGAGTCCGACGAGGTGACCAGCAGGGCGTCGATGGGCAGGCGAGGGAAAAAATACTCCGGGTCCGTTTCAAAATGGTCGATCAATTCCCGGGTCCGAGCCCCAGGGCGGGGCAGGTACTGAATCAGCCGCCGGCGCAGCGCCTGTTTTTGCCGGATTCTTTCCGTCTGCAAGGGGCCTTTGAACAGCCGATTCAGAAAAGCGATCACCCGGGCAACCACCACCGCCGATACAGCGCTTTCGTATAGAAATATCCGGGTGATGGTTTGACCGTCGGCCGTGGCAACCTCATCGTTCAACCAGCGCAGGGCCAGTTCAAAGAGTTCGTCCCGGTGGGTCATGGTTGTGAGATACATTTTATCTCCATCCCAATTTTCGCTTTTGGGCTTTTTAAGAATCCACTTCGGCGATGCGGTCGATCAGGGCATTCACATAACGCGACTGCAGCAATTTGGCCGCGTAAAGAAAATAGCGTGAATAAAGCGGCGTCACTAACTGTGCGAACAGCCTGCCGTGCGCCGGGCCGGCATTTCCGGCGGCGATCGAAAAAACAGGACGCTTGCGCTCAAGTAAAGCGAAACCAAGAAAAAAAACAGGTCGCGGCCCACGGTCCACAGATTCGCCGGCCCCGCTGTGGGATCGGTGGAAAAACAGCCGCAGTGGATATCGAGTCCGCGGATTTGGTTAAACACCAAGGCGCCGATAAAAATGCCCAGCAGCCCGCTGCCGAGCAGGGTAGCGCCCGGCAGCCAGAGGCCTGCCACAAGGCACAGACCGAGCAGCAATTCCAGCCAGGGCAGTACCAGCGCCACTATGTTGACCACGCCGTCGGGCAGGATTTGGAAGTTGTAAACAGCCTGGGCAAAAGCCTGGGGATGCAGGATTTTATCGTAGCTGGCATACAGAAACACGGCACCCAGCATCAGGCGCAACGCATGGAAAGCCGTCGTCTGAAGCCGCCACGCGGTTTTTTCCCCGCGCGGTTTTTCACCGTTGCCCCGCTCCTGCCCATACCCATCGCCACCGTTGCATGCCAATTCGCACAGAAGGGCCCCCTGGCCGCAGTCTGTGGTTTCAAACTGCAGCACCGGATGGTCGATTCGAAAACGGTGCAGCAGTTCATGCCGGATGCGCTCGGCCAATTTCCCGGTGCAGCTGACCGGCTGGTCGGGCACCACCACGTGGCAGGAAAATGCGGTACTGGCGGAAGAGACTTGCCAGGCATGCAGGTAGTGTACGCCAATAACCCCGGGCAGTTCGTTCAGGAAGCTTCGAACCTTTTCCAAGTTGATATGGCCGGGGGTGGCATTCATTAACACGGCGATGGCGGTCTTGAGCAGTCCCCACCCGTTTTTCAGGATAAAAACCACAATGAACACCGAAAGCAGCGGATCGAGCCAATACCAGGGGTAAAACAGCAGCAGCAGACCGTTGATCAGAACCGCCACCGAGGTGAGTAAATCCCCCACCATGTGCAAAAAGGCGCCGCGCACGTTCAGGCTGTGGGCCGCGTCTCGGTGCAGCAGCCAGGCGGACAGACCGTTGCCGACAATGCCGACCCCGGCCAGGATGATCACGATAAGGCTGTTGACCGCCTGGGGATGCAAAAAACGTTCGATGGCGTGATAGAGGATAAATCCGGAAGCCCCGGCCAGCAGCAGCACATTGATCACGGCGGCCATGATCTCGGCCCGCCGGTAGCCGAAGGTGTTGAACACCGTGGCGCCCTTGCGGCCGATACGAAAAGCGATGTAGGAGATCAGCAGCGCCGTGAAATCACCGAAATTGTGGACTGCATCCGAGATCAGGGCCACAGAGTTGGCCAACAGGCCGCCGATGATCTGGGCTGCGGGAATTACCAGGTTGAGGGCCAGGGTGGCCAGTAGTCGCGATCCGCTGGTATCCTGCTGCGCTGGGCCGTGATGGTGCCCGATGCCGTCGTGCCCGTGGCCGCCGGAGTTCCCCGCTTCCCGGGTAAATGAACACTCGCCTTCTATAGAGGCATGTTCCTCCCGGCCGGCTTGCTTGTTCATGGTGTCATTCTCCCATCTGAAGCGGCAGTCCGGCCTGCCGCCACACGGTCCAGCCGTTGACCAGTACGCGCACGTTTTCAAACCCCATTTCCTTTAGGAAAAGGGCCAACTCATGGCTCAGGTCACAGCTATCT
>JBAPYE010000026.1:0-2860 GCA_049284575.1 Desulfobacterales bacterium | reverse complement strand
AAGGGCGAGGTGGAAGGCCCCCGCACCTGTTATTGTTTGGACAGAGACACCTTAGAGAATTTCAAAAAAACCGCCGGGTCGATCTGACCACCCCCAGCGTCTCGGCCAGATTTACGAGGCAAAAGATGACATCGTGCTGCCCGGAAGAAAAGGATCCTTCCCCATCCGCATTTTCCTGCCAGAAGGCTCCCGCCGTTTTGAAACCTGTCTTTCCTATTGTCAGAGACGATGTGTCCGATTGTTGCGGCGGTCAGACGCCCAAACCCGATTCTCCGCATGAAAAACCCGGCTACCGAATGTTGGGCTTTGTGGAAGACTTCCTGCCGGCACCGGCAAGTCCGGTTCCCCTGGTGCTCAGTCAAATGAGCCGCGAGGACCGGATGGGCACCCTATTTGCTCGGTTGGGCATCGGCCGGGACAGCTATCGCATTGCTCCCGGACTCTACGCCATTGGTGCCCCGGATGCGGAGTCTCCGGTGTTGGCCACCGCCAACTACAAACTCTCCTTCGATGTCCTGCGGTCACATCTTGCGGGTATCAGCGCCTGGATTCTGGTGGTGAACACCCGCGGCATCAACGTCTGGTGTGCAGCCGGAAAAGGGACTTTTTCCGCGCAGGAGGTGGCCTACCAGGTGCAGGCCGCCAGGCTGGCGGATATCGTCACTCACCGGCGCCTGGTCCTCCCCCAGCTCTCCGCCACGGGTGTTTCCGCGCAACAGGTGAAAAAACTATGTGGTTTTGAGGTGGTCTGGGGGCCGGTTCATGCCAGACATATACAAGAATTTTTGAACAACAATATGAAGGCCACACCGGACATGCGTAGGGTGACCTTTACGCTTCGGGAGCGGGTGGAACTGATCCCGGTGGAACTGGGTAACATGGGTAAGCCGACGCTGTACCTGGTTCCAGCACTGTTTCTGCTGTCGGGGGTGGGACACGATATATTTTCCGTCGGCACCGCCGTCTCTCGGGGCGCAACGGCCCTGATGGCTTTCATCCTGGCGATTTTAGCCGGGGCTGTCCTGGCGCCGGCACTTCTGCCCTGGCTACCCGGCAGGGCCTTTGCCGTCAAAGGGGCTATAATGGGTGCCGCCGCCGGCGCCCTGCTGTCGGCCCTCTTCGCCGGTCAGCTGGTCTTTTTGGAGATGCTGTCCCTGACGCTTTTCATCATGGCCGTCAGTTCTTATCTGGCCATGAACTTTACCGGGTCAACCCCCTACACATCCCCCAGCGGAGTGGAAAAAGAGATGCGCAAGGCCATCCCGGCACAAGCGGTCGGTGCCCTTGCCGCCGTCGTGCTATGGGTAAGCGCTGGATTTATGGGATCATAAACAACACCGTTTAAGGAGAAGGACAATGGAGGATTTCAGATACCTGCCCGGCGCCACCTCGCTGGTCTACGATAAAGAAAGCTGCGTTGGTTGCGGTAGCTGCGCCATCGTATGCCCGCATGGGGTGTTCGTCATGAATGAAAAAAAGGCCAATCTGGTGGATAAAGACGGCTGCATGGAATGTGGCGCCTGTGCCCTGAATTGTCCCACAGAAGCCATTCGAGTTACCCCGGGGGTCGGATGTGCGGCCTATATCATCTCCGGTTGGATCCACGGCAAGGAAAACGCCAGCTGTGGTGGCGATGAGAGCTGCTGCTGAGAAGCGTGTGATGCCAAATTGAAATTCTATTACACCGACACATTTCCCATCCCACTACCAGAAAACCACAGCTTCCCCAAAGACAAATATAATTTGCTGCGGAAGCGGGTACTTGAACTTGAAAGGTTAGATGGTCGCCTGATCGATCTGCAGATCCCTGAACCGGCCTCCAGAAAGGCGATCCTGCGTGCCCATGATCCGGAGTACGTGCAACGCCTGTTTGAAGGTGAGCTAACAGATAAGGAGACCCGGCGCGTTGGCCTGCCCTGGACACCACAAATCGTGAAACGGGCCCGTTATTCAGTCGGTGCCACCATTGCCGCCTGCCGAGCCGCTCTGTCGGAGGGGATCGCTGTCAATCTCGGAGGCGGAACCCATCATGCCTTCTATGATCACGGCCAGGGGTTCTGCTGGTTAAACGACAGTGTGATCGGGGCCAGGGCCATGCAAGCCGAAGGGCTTGCTGAAAATATCCTGATTGTTGACTGTGACGTTCACCAGGGAGACGGCACGGCCTCCATTACCAGGAATGACCCTAGCATTTTCACATTCTCCATCCATGGCAAGAACAACTTTCCCTATCACAAAGAAACCAGTGATCTCGATATTGAACTGGAAAACGGGACGGATGATAGAACCTCTCTCGATGCTCTCGAAAATGGTCTTACGACTTGCTTAAGGAGATTCAAGGCCGATCTGGTAATTTACCTTGCCGGGGCTGATCCATATAGGAAAGATCGCTACGGTAGGCTGTCGTTGACCAAGGTGGGACTCGCCCAGAGGGATCGCATCGTATTGGAACGCCTTAAAGTAAACGGGATACCGGCGGCTGCTACCATGGCCGGTGGATATGCACCCGACATCCAGGATGTCGTCGATATTCACTTTCAGACCGTTGAGATTGCGCTAAAATGTTATGACGAGACCATAACCAAACAGACGGACAGAAACCGAACCAAAGGGAGTAACAGGATTTGGTAGAATGCACCTTCACCAGTCTATCCTTTATACAACCCCCACTCCAGAAATATTTGCAATCGCTTGCAATGCCGATCAGGAAAATCGAGGTAACGCTTAAATTTGGTATAGTTAATTTTGGAAAAACTGCCTGAAATCAAGCATTGGATAATGACTGTTGAGCGCCCATGCTTAAAAAATGGGCTATCACAGGTTACTTCTGAAGTTTTTGTTTTCCGATATGTTGGAGTAA
>JBAPYE010000025.1:0-27564 GCA_049284575.1 Desulfobacterales bacterium | reverse complement strand
GCTGGGTGCGGGATCAAAACGACCGCGAAATCATCGAGACGATGCTGGCGCTGGACCCCCAGGCGGTGGTCCGGAGGGCCCTGGCACATCAGAATGCCTGCTGCGCCGGAGCGGCCGCGGCGGCACTCGCCGCCGGGCTGCGGCTTGGCGCACGGCGGGCCGAGACCGTCGCCTATGCCACGAGTTATGACAAACACCCGGGGGAGAGTTTTGTGGGCTATGTGGGCATCGTGTTTTAGGTCGCCGCCGGGTGGCCTCGGGAGCAGGCGGCCGCCCGGCGGAATCACCCGCGGCAATCAGAAGTCCTCGGGCTCGGCCGGTTCTTGGGGGGTCCGCTCGGGGCCGATGAACGCCCACTTTTGCAGCATTTCGAAGACCTGTTCGCGTTTGATGGGTTTGGTGATGTAATCGTCCATCCCCGCCGCCAGACAAATGTCGCGGTCGCCCTGCATGGCGTTGGCGGTCATGGCGATGATAGGCACCGCCTTGAACCCTTTTTCGCGAATGACGTGGGTGGCTTCCAGGCCGTCCCATTGCGGCATCTGGATATCCATCAGGATGACGTCAAAGAGCTCCGGGCTCTGGGTGTAGCGTTCCACGGCCTCGCGCCCGTCCCCGACCGTTTGCACCTGGTAGCCGGCTTTGGTCAGCATGAGGGTGGCCAGCCGCTGGTTGACGGGGTTGTCCTCCGCCAGCAGGATCCGGATCGAACGCTTGATATCCTCGCGGATCGAATACTGGGTGACGATCTCCGATGGGCCGCCCGCCCCTTGAGATCCTCCGGGAGGCGCCTGCTGCCCCAGGACCCTGCCGATCATCTGAAAAAGCTTGCGGCGCTGGATGGGTTTGCTCAAAAACCCATCGAAGCCGGCCCGTTCGCACTTCTTGGCATCCCGTTCCATCAATGAGGAGAGGGCCACCAGGGGGATGCGGCCCGAGGGGCCTTCAGCCCGGCGCACCGCGCGGGCCACGTCGTGCCCGCTCATGCCGGGCATCTGAATGTCCGAAATACAGAGATCAAACGGACTGCCGGCCGCCCGGGCGCGCTGCAGGGCCGGTACCACGTCTTGCCCCTGACAAAGGGCCTCCACCTGCATCCCCACGGCTTCAAGCGTTTGGGACAGAATCTCCAGGTTGGTCTGATTGTCGTCCACCACGAGCACACGCGTCCCCGCCAGGGGGGCCGGCCGAACCCGCTGGCGCGGCTTGCCCTCGGCTTTGGCGAACCAGGCGGTGAAATGAAAGGTGCTGCCGCGGCCGCCGGGGCTTTGGCGCCCGCCGTGGCCCGCAGGGCTCAGGGCGCTGAAGTCCGCCGGGCTCTGCACCCAGATGTCACCTTGCATCAGGACCGCAATCCGCTTGCAGATCGAGAGCCCCAGTCCGGTGCCGCCGTACTTGCGGGTGGTCGACCCGTCGGCCTGCTGAAAGGGCGAGAAGATCAGGTGCTGTTTACTGTGCGGGATGCCGATGCCCGTGTCGCGAACGGTGACGTGCAGCTTGACCCGCCGGGCCTCCTCCTTTTCCACAGCCAGGGCGATTTCGATCTCCCCTTCCGCGGTAAATTTGCGGGAATTGCCCATGAGGTTGGTCAGCACCTGCCGGAAGCGCAACGGGTCGCCCTTGAGGGCGGCGGGCAGGTTGGGATCGATGTGGCACAGGATTTCCAAGGGCTTGGCCCCCACCCGGGGCCGGATCAGGTCGCAGACATCGTAGGCCGCGAGTTCGGGATCGAACTCGATTTCCTCCATGACCATTTCACCGGCCTCGATTTTGGAGAAATCCAGGATATCATTGATCAGCGACAGCAGGGCCATGCCGCTGCGCTTGATGGTGGTGGCATACTCCTGCTGACTGTCATCCAGGGGGCTGTCCAGGAGCAGGTCGGTAAACCCGATCACCCCGTTTAAGGGGGTCCGGATCTCGTGACTCATGTTGGCCAAAAACTCACTTTTGGCCAGGTTGCCCATCTCGGCCTGGATGGCCATTTCGTTGGCGCGCGCAATGGCATCTTCCAGCTGCTGGTTGACATCCACCAGCTCCTGATTGACGGCTTCGGTGCGGTCGTTGGCCTCGCGCAGCTTCGCTTCGACGCGCTCGCGCTCGGCGATCTGGCGCTGCAGCTCCCGGTTTTTCTGATCGACGACCTCTTCCCGCTTGCCGGCCTCATCCAGGTAGGCCCGCAAGACCATGTTCTGGGTTTTGATGCGAAACAGGCTGCCGATGAGCCCCAGGACCCCCAGGGAGACCACCCCCATGATCAAAAAAATCCGTCCGGGTCCGGGCCCGCCGGCGCCAAAGGCCGCGGCAGCCGGAAGGAGGGTCATCAGCGAAAAGACGATATAGCCCCCCAGCACCAGGCAGGCCAGGGCGACGGCCAGATTTTCTTTCTTTTGGACGAAATTCCAGAAGGCGCGCATACTCCCCACAGTGCGGCGGCAGGGCCTGCGCTCACCGCAGTGACGCTGAGATTGGGGCCAGATCCGGTCGGCCACCAAGTGGCTTGAGCAAACAACCGGAAGCCGGCTTTATTGGGTGGGATATCGGCCGATACAACCCGAAAATTTAGCTGCGCGCTGCGCCGGAAAAGTCAAACGGGTGGGAGGGATGCGACCCACCGGGGCCGACCGGCCGGCCGGGTGAGGGTGTGCTGGGGACGGGCTGTCAAGCGGGCACGCCGGGCGGCGTGCCCGCGGAATTACGGGTCAAAAGCGACGGTTCGGTCTAAATTCACCGGCACCACAAGCCCATCAAATGTCGTAGTAAAGGAAGAATTCGTGGGGGTGGGGACGGAGTTTGACGGGGTTGATCTCACTTTCCGTTTTGTACTCGATCCACTTGCGGATGACATCCTCGGTGAAGACATCCCCTTTGAGCAGAAATTCGTTGTCCTCCGCCAGGGCCACCAGGGCGTCGTCCAGAGAGCCCGGCGCCGACGGAATCTCGGCCAGTTCCTCCGGGGGCAGGTCGTAGATGTTCTTGTCCAAGGGCTGGCCCGGATCGATCTTGTTTTCAATCCCGTCGATGACCGCCATCAGGATGGCGGAGAAAGCCAGGTAGCCGTTGCAGGAGGGATCCGGGGTGCGGAACTCGATGCGCTTGGCCTTGGGCGAGGACGAGTACATCGGAATGCGGATCGCGGCGCTGCGGTTGCGGCTGGAGTAGGCCAGGTTGACCGGCGCCTCGAAGCCCGGCACCAGCCGTTTGTAGGAGTTGGTGGTGGGGTTGGTGAAAGCGCACAGGGCCCGGCAGTGCGTGAGGATGCCGCCGATGGCGTAGAGCGCTTCCTGGGAGACGCCGGCGTATTTGTCGCCGGCAAAAAGGGTTTTACCCTCCTTCCAGATGCTGATGTGGGTGTGCATGCCGGAGCCGTTGTCCTCGAACAGCGGCTTGGGCATGAAGGTCACCGTACGGCCGCTGCGGTAGGCCACGTTTTTGAGGACGTACTTGAACCACACCAGCTGATCGCCCATCTGCAGGAGCGGTTTGAAGCGCATGTCGATTTCGGCCTGGCCGGCGGTGGCCACTTCGTGGTGCTGGCACTCGATGTCGATGCCGAGCTGCTCGAGGGTCAGCATCATCTCGGAGCGCAGGTCCTGGAACTTGTCCATGGGCGGCACCGGAAAATAACCTTCCTTGTGGCGGGGCTTGTAGCCCAGGTTGGGCATCTCGTCGCGGCCGGTGTTCCAGATGCCCTCCTCGGAATCGATTTCGTAGAAGGCGCCGTTGCGGGCCGATTCGAAGCGCACGTCGTCGAAGATGAAAAACTCCGCCTCGGGGCCGATAAAGGCCGTGTCACCGATGCCGGAGTTCTTCAGATAGGCCTCTGCCTTCTGGGCGATGTAGCGGGGGTCGCGGGAGTAGGGTTCCTTGGTCAGGGGGTCGGCGATATTGCCGATCATCACCAGGGTGGGGGCGTCAAAAAAAGGGTCCATCTTGGCGGTTGCCGGGTCGGGCACCACCAGCATGTCGCTGGCGTTGATGGGCTGCCAGCCGCGGATACTGGAGCCGTCGAAGCCGAAGCCGTCTTCAAAAGAGGCCTCTTCCAGTTCGTGCAGGGGCACGCTGAAGTGCTGCCAGACGCCGGGGAAGTCCATGAAACGGATGTCGACCACCTTGACGTTCTTTTCTTTTGCCATTTCCAAAACCTGTTTCGGGGTCATGTCTCTTCTCCTCCATTGGGTTATCGTGGGATTAAAATGATAGTGATTCAAGATCTCTGAAAAAAAAGGGGCTAAAAACCGATCATCCCGCAGCCGCCCAGCGGCGGCCCTGGCAGCGGCTAAATCGCATCGGTGCCCTTTTCACCGGTCCGGACCCGCACGGCCCCTTCCAACGGCAGAATAAAGATCTTGCCGTCGCCCAGCTTGCCGGTGTTGGCGGACTTGCGGATGGCCTCGACCACCTCTTCCACACGGGCGGCTTCCACCACGACCTCGATCTTGATCTTGGGGATAAAATCCACCACGTACTCGGCGCCCCGGTAGATTTCCTTGTGGCCTTTCTGGCGGCCGTAGCCTTTGACCTCTGAGATGGTCATGCCCTGAATGCCGACCTCGTTGAGCGCCTCCTTGACATCATCGAGCTTGAAGGGCTTGATAATGGCTTCGATCTTTTTCATTGTGTGCTCTCCTTTCCAACTCTTTTTTGAAAACCTATCGCTTTGGCCGAAACCAGGCTGCCGTCATGCCGGCCGCAGCAGCCGCCGCACCGCTTTACATCTGAATTTCAAACGCCCTTTCCCCGTGAAGGGAACTGTCCAACCCCACGACCTCGGTCTCCGGCGCCACTCGCAGCCCGCCGGTCAGCAGCTTGGTCAGGTAAATGACAACGAGGGTCGCCAGCGCCGTGTAAGCTGCCGTGGCGACGACCGAGATCAGCTGGATCCACAACTGCCCGGGGTTGCCGTACAGCAGGCCGCGGCCGGCCTCGTTGACGGCCGGATTGGCAAAGATGCCGGTGGCCAGGGCACCCCACAGCCCGCACATGCCGTGAACCCCGAAGGCGTCCAGGGAATCATCATATCCCAGGCGGGGCTTGAGCTTGGCGACACACAGGAAGCCCAGCAGACCGGCCACCAGGCCGATCACCAGCGAGGCGGCCAGGTCCACGAACCCGGCCGCGGGGGTGATGGCCACCAAGCCGGCCACGACCCCCGAGGCAATCCCCAGTACCGTCGGCCGGCGGGTGGACCACCACTCGGCGAACATCCACGCCAGAGCCCCCATGGCGGCCGAGGTGTTGGTGACCAGAAAGGCCGAGCCGGCCACCCCGTCGGCCGCCAGCTGGCTGCCGGCATTGAAACCGAACCAGCCGAACCACAGCAGGGCGGCCCCCAGAGCGGTCAGGGTGATGCTGGAGGGAAACATCGCCTCCTTGCCGTAACCGATGCGCTTGCCCAGCACCAGCGCCAACACCAGCCCGGCCACGCCGGCGTTGATGTGCACCACGTTGCCGCCGGCAAAATCCAGGGCCCCCATCTCCCCCATCCAGCCGCCGCCCCACACCCAGTGGGCGATGGGCGCGTAGACCAGCGTGACCCACAGCAGGGCAAAGACCACCCAGGAGGAGAATTTCATCCGATCGACAATCGCCCCCAGCACCAGCGCCACGGTGATCGCGGCAAAGGTCATTTGAAAGAGGACGAAAACGTAGGTCGGAATGGTCCCGGAAAGGCTGTTGACGTCGATCCCCCTGAGAAAGAGGTGATCCAGACCGCCGATCAGGCCGCCGGCATCCGGCCCGAAGGCCAGACTGTAGCCCCAGACCACCCAGACCACACTGGCGATGCAATAGGCCACCAGAGTCATGGCAAAGGTGTTCAGCAGGTTCTTGTAGCGCGACATTCCGCCGTAGAAGAGCGCCAGTCCGGCTGGCGTCATCATCATCACCAGGGCGGTGGCGACGATCACCCAGGCGGTGTCGCCCGCGCTGAGAACGTCCTCCGCCGCCACGGCTGTGGCAAACGGCCACAGGGTCATCGCCAACACGCTCCCCAAAAATCCGATCTTCATAACTTTCTCCCCTCTTTGAATGCCCCGACGGTATTTTCAGTTTCAGCGGCAGCGACCACGGTCACCTCGCACCCTTCGCCCTGATCGCTGCCCGCCAACACCTGGATAATGTTATCGCGGATCTCCGCCAACTGCTCGGGGTCGTCCACCTTCTGACCGTCAAAGTCGCGCACATAGAAAACGTCCACCACCTGGTCCACATGGGTCGCGATTTTGGCCACCCAGATGTCCAGCCCGCACTTTACCAGGCAGTTGGTGATGCTGAATAGCAGTCCCGGAAAGTCATAGGCAAAGACCTCCAGAATGGTAAAAAAACTGGAGCTTTGGTTGTCCACCCGCACCTGCACCGGCCGGTCGGTGATCCGCTGGCCGGCGTGACGGTAGGCCGCCATTTTCTCCTTGAGCGCCGTCGCCAGGTCCAGCGTCCCGTCGAGTGCGGCGTTCAGGTGGCCCGCGGCGCGCTCCCAGCGCTCGGCCTCAAACAGCTGGTCCGGCGGCGGTTTGACCTGGAAGATGTCCAACGCGATGGTGTTCTTCCAGGTGAAGACCTGGGCGTCCAGGATATCGATCCCGTTCAGGGTGAACACCCCGGCGATGCTGGCGAAGAGGCCCGGCCGGTCCTTGGCGCAGAGGGTGACCTTGCGGGTCCCGGAAACAGTGTTCTGGCTGACCTGCCAGACAAAAGGCGCCTGACCGAGGGTATCGTAAAGCCGGACATGCTCCTGCAGGTCGCGGGCCCGGACGGCGAGCAGATAACGGGGCGACATGAACCGGAAAAGGGTTTCCAGGGCGTCGGCCGCCGCGGGGTCGGCCGCCGAGGCCAGCAGGGCCTCCTTTTTCTGTTTGACCGCCTTGACGGCCCGCGAAGAGGCCAATTCGCCTTTTTCCAGAATCCCCAGGACGGTTAAAAACAGGCTCCGCAGCAGGGTGAACGACCAGTCGTTCCAGGCCTTGGGCCCGGTGGCGATGGAATCCGCAACGGTCAGCAGGAAGAGCATTTTCAGGCGGTCAACCCGGCGGATGGTGCGCGCCAGGGTGATGGCGGTCTCTTCGTCGTTGATGTCCCGGCGGGTGGCGTTCTTGATCAACAGCAGATGGTCGCGCACCAGAAACTCGGCGGTGTCGACGTCCGCCGGTTTGAGGTTCTTCCCGGTGAGCAGGCGGCGGATCATCTGCGCCCCGCGCTCCGAATGGCCGTGGCCGGGCTGCCCTTTGCCGACGTCATGCAGCAGCGTGGCCCACAGCAGGGGCCGTTTGTTTTTAAGCTCCCCGTAAAGCTCCCCGCAGAGGGTGTCCCGGGTGGGGTCTTCGGGGGTGCCGAACTGCTTCAGGGTGCGCACGCTTCTCAGCAGGTGGCGATCCACGGGATAGAGGTGATACTGGTCATACTGAATCCGGTTTTCGATGGTCTTGAACTCCGGAATGAAGCGCACCAGAAAACCGGTGGCCAACATCTCGTTGAGCACGTTGAAAATCGGTGCATGGGTGACGAGAATTTTTTCAAAGGATTTGACCACCGCGCTGCGGCTGCGGAACGCGGCATCCACCAGGTGCGCAAAATCTGTCACCAGCCGCTTGGCTTCGGCACTCAGGGGGATCTTCAAGCGGGCGCTTTCCTCGAAAATGTTCATCAACAGATCCGGGTTGCGCAGCACCTCCTCGGGCGAGACAAAGCGCAACATGCCGCGGTGGATATCGATCCCCTCGAAGCGGGTTTTCTGGGTCGGTTTCTTCTGGCGCGTCAGCCAGCCCCAGGGCTTGAGCTGGCCCTCGTAGCCCTGTTCGTAGAGAAACACGCGATGCTGCTGTTTGAGAAATTCCATCCGCCCGTGCAAATCCCCCATGAAAAGCTCGACGGGCTGCTGGCCGTTGCGCCGGGTGTAGCCCAGGGTCTCGGCCAGCTTGATCTGGTGCTCGAAGAAGAGCTGGTCGCACTTGCGGCCGGCGAGATGGTGCAGGCGGTTGCGAACGCCCCAGATGAAGGCCAGGCTCTTCCGCAAATCCCGGTATTCGGCGTTTGACAGACAGCCGTGATACTCCAGGTCCCTGGGCTGTTGCAGGTCGAATTTGATCCGCGCGATCCACAGCATGGTGTGATAGTCCCGCAGCCCCCCTTGCCCTTCTTTGAGGTTGGGCTCCAGCAGGTAGGCGGAGTCACCGAAATGCCGATGCCGCTCCCGGTTGCGGGTGATCAGCCAGGTGACCACCCGCTCTGAACGCCGCTGGAGGATTTTTTTGCGCACCTGTTCCATCAGTTCCGAATAGAGCAGCGACACGCCGCAGATGAAACGGGCGTCGAGCAGCGCGGTTAGGGCCTCATAGTCGCTGAGGGCGAGATCGGTGCACTCTTTCAGCGAGCGGGTGGCGTGCCCCACTTCGATGCCCATGTCCCACAGCGGATAGACGATTTCACGAATCAACTCCTCGGCTTCGGCCGGCACTTTTTTGCTGAAGAGCAGCAGCAGATCGACGTCCGAACAGGCGCACTGCTCCTGGCGCCCGTAGCCCCCCAGGGCCAAGATGGCGTAGGGCTGCTTGTCGATGCCCATGCGGGGGCCGATGCGGCTTCTCTCAAAGCATTCGCGCAGGTAATCATCCAGCAGGCGGGCGTTCTGCCGCAAAAAGTCGGGGGCCTTGCCCTCCAGAAAACGCGCCAACAGCTCGCTGCGGCTTTGCGCCAGGATCTCGGCAGGATGTGCGCTTCCGTTTTTGATGGTGGCGTTGATCACGGGTCCTCCAGGTGACGGCAACGTGCGCGCGCCAGCGCGGCGGTGTCCCCGGTCGGGCAATCCCCCCACCGGTTCCTGTGGACTGGAAGTTCAGCAATTGACGTGCCATCACGCCAAATGTTGTAAATAATTATTAATATCAAATAGATATAATATTAGACTTTTATTCCGACCAAAAAAACAACTACAATTTTGTAAGTTTTACGCCCGTAAAATTACAGATTTGGAATTCTCCGGGGTGGATCCGAAAAACCGTTTTTTCAGGGAGAAACGCTGGAAGGGGGGAAACGGGGGGGCGCGGCCGGGACGGGCACCGGGCCTGGCACTTAGCGGTCCGGCCGCCCGCCCCCGGCGACGGCAAATCGCACGCTTTAAAGAAGACGCCGCCGCGCCGCCTCAGGCAGGGGTGATGGTGCGGCGCGCGGAGAGAATCGGGGTGTTGACAACCAAGGCGGAGGAATCGCGATCGCGCTGGAATTCCAGCTTGATCTCTTCCTGGTCAATCACGAAATAGCGCGAGATGACCTCGACAATATCCCGCTGCAGGCTCTCCAGCATGGTATCGGACACCTCCAGCTTGTCGTAAATCAACGCGAACTGGAGTCTTTTTTTGGCAACCTGCTTGCTGCCGCCCTTGCCGAGAAACTTTTTCAACAGGCCGTTGAGCATGACCCCTCCTTATCGGCCGAAGCCTAGTTTGGTGCCCACTTTTTTCCAGAAAGGCTTATGCGTCGACGGAACCTGTATCGGCAGATCCGGCTGGCCGTTTAGCCGCAGCGCGATTCGGCGAAAGGCTTCACCGGCCTTGGAATCTTTCTGCATCACGATGGGCAGCCCGGTGTTGGTGGAAATCACCACCTGGTTGTCCATTTCCACCAGCCCGACCAGATCGATCGACAAGACCTCGACCACGTCTTCGTGGCTCAGCATGTCGCCGCGCTCCACCATCTCGGGCACAATCCGGTTGACCACCAGTTTGGGGGTGATGCCGCGCGAGTAGAGCAGGCCGATCACCCGATCGGCATCCCGAACCGAGGAGACCTCCGGGGTGCAGATCACCAAGGCCTCTTCGGCGGCGGCGACCGAATTTTCGAAACCGCGCTCGATGCCCGCCGGGCAGTCCATCAGGACATAGTCGAATTCAGCCCGCAGGTCTTTGGCAAAGTGCACCATGCCCTCCGGGGAGAGGACATCCTTGTTGTCGCTCTGGGAAGCCGGGATCAGGAAAAGGTTCTCGATGCGACGATCCTTGATGGCCGCCTGGCTGATCTTGCACTTGCCCTTGACGGCGTCGACGATGTTGAAGACGATGCGGTTCTCCAACCCCATGACGACATCCAGGTTGCGCAGACCGATGTCCATGTCCACCACCGCCACCCGTTTGCCTTCCATGGCCAGCGCGGCACCGATTGAGGCCGTCGCCGTTGTTTTGCCGACGCCGCCCTTGCCTGATGTGATGACGATTATTCTTCCGTCCAATTTGCACCTCGTTGCTTACAGTGTCCGGGGTAAAGTGATTTACCCGTAGAGGGCTTTCCACCCCGCCGTCATCGGCAGCCGGCGTGAAAAGCGGTCTGTTGCCGTATGCCTGAAGCCCCCGGCGGCGCGTGTGGCGATCGGCGGTGGGGCAAGGGGGCAGCTTCGCCGCCAAGATCAATGCCTGCGGCCCGTCAGCGCACCTGCGGCCAGGGCAGGCGGCCGAAGGGTGCGGCCTTGAGGTAGTCTTCGACCATAATGGCGCCGTTTTCGAGATGCGCGAATTCGGCGATCTTTCCGGGCGAGTCGGGGAGACCGGCGGCCACGAAACCGCCGATCTGAACCTGGGTCGGCCTGAAATCCAAGGCCAGCACGATGGCGTCCAGGTTGTCGGGCTGGCCTGCCGAGGCCGTCCCGCAGAGGCTGCCCATCACCAGGATATCCCCCCCGGCCAGCACCTCTCCGCCGGGGTTGACGTCTCCCAGGATCAGCAGATGTTTGCGCGCCGTGACCTTCTGGCCCGAGCGCACCCGGCCGGTGAGCATCAGCACGTCGCTGCGATGATGCTGCCACGCGCGGCTCATGTCGCGCTGGCGGATCCGCGGCGCGCTGTCGACCGTCGGCGGCGCTTGTGGAGTCTCTTGCGCAGACGCTTGCGGCGGCGCGGCGACCGAGGCCACCGGAAAAGCTGCCTTTAGAAAGTCGCCCAGCTGAGTCACGAGGCCGCGGTGCGCTTCAGGGGAACCGGTATCGATGATCACCCGGGCATTCTCGGCCAGGTTCTTCATCTGCTCGAAGCGCTGTCGCAGGCCCTCCTGCAGAATGTCCAGGGGCGTTTCGGGGTCGAGGGTCACCCAAAGACTGCCCCCGACCCCCTTGATCCGGATCGGGGGCGGCGGTTGTGGTGTCGTGATGGTGTCCATAAGATCGGCGGATAGGGGTGGAAAGCGTTGAACCGGGTTTATAGAGCAATACCCCTTGTGTGTCAAGAAAGAAAAAACACCAAGATATGGTGGTGTATTGACTACCGCTCGCCCTTTAAGTGGAAAAAGGTCGATTTTTCGACCGGGGCCGTGCTACACGTCGGCTAGATAAACTCCTGCCCCGAACTGCCGTATTCCATCACCTGTGATGGCCATGCAAGACTACTGGAAGGTCTTCAAGGAACTGGCCGCCGAGGGGGCCCTGTCCACCCGCAGCATCACCCTGGCCCTGGAAAAGCAGCAACCGGACGACCTGCTGCGGGAGCTCAGCGACTGCCACACCCTCATGGCGCGCTCACGCGCCGACGCCCTGGCGGCCAAGGCCCGCTTGCGGGCTTTTTTCGATGCGGCGCCGTTCGGCTTTTTCCGGCTGGACGCGGCCGGCAACATCCTGGAGCCAAACGCCGCCGCCGCCCGCATGTTGGGTGAAGATCCGACCACGCTCCCGAGCTGCTCCCTGCTGAACTTTATCCTGCCAGAATTCCATGAAATTTTCAAACGCCACTGCCGGGTGATTTTTGAGCAAAGCGAGGAAAACAGCTGCAGCCTCAAGCTGAAAAAAACTGGCGGGGGGGAATTCCACGCCCGCCTGACCAGCTACCCGATCGTCGTAGCGGGGCAGGCCGTCGACCGCTGCCGCTCCTATCTGGCCGACATCACCCAACTGCAGCAGACCGTCGCCCAACTGCGCAAGGCCAACCAGAAGATGCGCGACCAACAGAAAGCCATGATCGAGGAGGAGCGACTGAAAGTGCTGCTGCAGATGGCCGGGGCCACGGCCCACGACCTCAACCAGCCGCTGATGACCCTGCTGGGCAACATCGAACTGATGCGCATGAACCGCGATGAACCCGAAAAAATTCTCCTGCACCTGGACCGCCTCGAAAAGGCCGGCCAGCGAATTTACACGACCGTAAAAAAAATTCAGGAGATCCGCTATTACGAGGTCAAGCCGTACTTCAACCAGACCACCATCATCAACCTCGACCAGCAAACCGCCATCCTGGCCGTGGAACAATCCGATTATGAATTCGAAAAAATCAGCGGCATCCTCAAGTATCACAGCCAGATAAAACTGTTTCGCGCCAGGAGCCTGACCGAAGCCACAACCGTGCTGGCGCAAAGGCGCTTCGACCTGATTTTTGTCAGCTCCTTTCTACCCGACGGCAATGCCATCGACCTGCTGCGAACGGTCAATGAAAACGAGAAGGGCATCCCGGTGGTGGTGTTTACGGGCAAGGACGACGACCTGCTCACCGCCCAGATTTTGCAGGCCGGGGCCTTGGAGTACATCCCCAAGGGCCGCATCGGCGAAAAGGCCCTGACCCGCATCATCACCAATGTCATGGAGAAAGCCCGCCTGCAGCGCGAGGTGCGGGAGCTCAAGCAGAAAGTGCTGCGACTGGCCACGCGCGATGACCTCACCGGTCTTTTCAACCGCCGCTACCTGGTGGAGGCGGTCGACAATGAAATTGCCCGGGCACGGCGCTACCACACCGACCTGGTGTTGAGCATGATAGACCTTGACCGCTTCAGACGGGTGAACCAGACCCACAGCCGCCTGGCCGGCGACAGCGTCCTAATGGAGGTGGCGGCGCTGCTCAAACGGCTCAGCCGACAATGCGACACCGTCGCCCGCTTCGGGGGCGAGGAATTCGCGCTGCTGCTACCCAACACCGACGTGCGAATGGCCCGGGTGGTCAACGAGCGCTTTCGCCAGATGGTGGCTGCCCATGTTTTCGAGTACCGCTCCGCCCAGATTTCGATCACGGTAAGCGCCGGTATCGCGGCCTTCGATGGCTCCCGCAGCCTGTCCGGTGAGGAGTTGGTGGAACTGGCGGCCCAGGCCTTGAAAAAAGCCAAGGAGCAGGGGCGAAACCGGGTTTTCGAGTGGCAGCAGCGGAAAAAATGAGATGCCCGGACTTGTGGAGCACGTTTTTTCCCCTTGATTCAGCAGCGGTTTTCGAATAAGTTTATATCTATGGGGTATGTATTTGATTTTACTGATTCAATTTCATTCGACCGCTGGCTGAACGAGCCACGCAACCGGTTTGCCGCCGAGATGGAAACCCGTCTACTGGTGGAGATGCTGGACCCTCGACAGGGGGAATCGGTGTTGGACATCGGGTGCGGGACCGGCGTCAACCTGCGCACATTTTTGGAGATGGGCCTCCAGGTCACCGGCCTGGACCCTTCCCCGTACATGCTGGACATCGCCTTGCGCAATGTCGGCAAGCGAGTCGATTTTTACCGCGGTTTTGCCGAAGATCTGCCCTTTGACGACAACTCCTTCAATCACGCCTGCCTGGTCACCACCCTGGAGTTCGTCGCAGACCCCATGAAGGCCATTGCCGAGGCCAGCCGGGTAGCCAAGGACCGGATTTACATCGGCGTCTTCAACCGCTACGCCATCAAGGGCATCCAGCGCCGGTTGCAGGGCATCTTCACGCGAACAATCTTCAACCAGGCCCGCTTTTTCAGCATCTGGGAGCTCAAACAAATGATCCGCGACATTCTGGGCGACGTCCCGATCAGCTGGCGCAGCATCTGCCAGCTGCCCTCCGCCTCCGGTAATCTGAGCTGCAAGCTCGAACAATCCCACCTGCTGCAGAAAACTCCGTTCGGCGCCTTTGTCGGCATGACGGTGACCCTGGTGCCGCATTTTCGCACCCGACCGCTGGCCATCAAACACCACCCCAAGGGGCTTATTCACCCCATTGCGGGGTGAGAACCGATTCAAAAATAATCGCGGACACCGCACGTGGGGACAATATCCTAGATGGGGTCCCAGTAGGGGACCAGCATGATGGGGCAGGACGCCTTTTCTAGGATGGTCATGCCCACGTAGTCCACCCGGCCCATGCTGGCCCGTTCGGGGCGCTGGTGACAGCCCAGGACGATCAGGTCCATGGCATCGTCCCTGGCCCGGCGACAGACGGCCAGGGCCGGGTCCGCCGGTTCACACTCGAAGCGCACATCGCGGATTTCGGCCAGCAGCGGCTTGATCTCGGCTTCGAACCGTTGCAGGGCGGCGCTGCGGGTTTCGACCAATTTGCGGGCTGGGGCATCCGCCCGGGTCAGGCGGTAGTCCAGGGCATGCAGGATGTGCAGCGCGGCACCGTGGATTTGCGCCAGCTGGATGGCCTTTTCCAGGGCACAGCGTCCGGCCGGGGAGAACTTGAACGCAACCAGGATTCGTTTGAACATGGCGGCCCCCTTCGGTTGATGTATGAACGGGCACCTCTCATCGCTCTCTTTTTTTCTTACCATCCGACGGGGCGGCCGGGCAAGGGAAAACCCTGGCTCCCGGCCCGCAGCCGGGTGCCGGTGGCGCGGGGTTTGACACGGCCCCAGCATTTGGGATAAAAATATCTATGGATCAACCGGCCCCGAAAACAAACCAGCCCGTCACGCTGGATTCCGGCTTTCAGAAGCTGCGTCAGCGAATTTCAGAGCTGGAGTCTTCCATTTCCCGGCGCAAAGACCTGGAGGACCGGACCCTGCGAGATTCAGCGGAACGCTTCCAGGCCTTCGCCGACAACACCTATGACTGGGAGTACTGGATCGGCCCTGACGGCCGCTACATCTACATGTCGCCCTCCTGCCAGCGCATCACCGGTTACCGTGCCGAAGAATTCGTCCAGGACCCGGGTCTGATGGAGCGCATCATCCACCCCCAGGACCGGGATGACTTCCGGCAGCGCTCGGCCGCCATGACCGCCAAAAAAACCGTGTTGGCAATGGATTTCCGGATCCTGCACTGCGAAGGCGCCGTCCGCTGGATCGGCCACATCTGCCGCCCGGTCTATGGTTCAGACGGCCGTTATTTGGGCAAACGGGTCAGCAACCGCGACATTTCTAGCCGCAAGGCGGCCGAGAGGGCCCTGCGGGCCTCGGCACGGGCCTTTCGGACGATCTTCAACAGTGGACACGATGCCGTAATCATTTACGAACCGGATGGCGCCGTCACCCGGGTCAACGCCCGGCTGCTGAACATGTTCGGCGTATCCCGTAAAGACGCCATGACCCGCTTCACCCGCAGCGCCTTCCTGGAGAGCGGCCAGCAGCGGGAGCAGATGGCTGACCGCTGGACGCAGGCCCTGAAGGATAAAAAGCAGATCTTCGAATGCAAATCCCGGCGCCTCGATTCCGGCCTTGCCTTTGACGTCGAAATCGTTCTCAGCAAAATAAGCCTGAATGGCCGAATCCGGGTGCTGTGCGCCATTCGGGACATCACCGACCGCAAAGAGGCGGAAGCCGAGCGGATGAAACGCGAGAAACTGGAGGGTGTCCTTGAAATGGCCGGTGCCGCCTGCCACGAGCTCAACCAGCCGATGCAAAGCCTTTTCGGCTACACCGAACTGATTCGCCTGCAGATTTCCCCGCAAGACCCGCTGTACGAAAAAACCCTCAAAATCCAGGAGCAGGTGGACCGCATCGCGGCCATGACCGCCAAGCTCATGGGCATTACCAAGTATGAAACCCGCAGTTACGTGAAGGGCTGCAAAATCATCGACATCGACAAGGCCTCGGAAAATCTCGGTTGAAGCGGCATCGCGACACGCTCCGGGCGAATAGGGTATGACCTTACAGCCGGCAATTCGTTACGAGTAGCCTCAAACCAGCACGGCGCCGGCTCTTATACGGGCGCCGAAACCCAGCAGCCATGCCTGAAGATGAGCGAACACCTTAAAATTCCCCAGAAAATAACGGCCGTCCTGGTCTATGGCCGTCCGCCGCTGGTTTTTGCCGGCATGCTGTGCGCCATCGCGGTGATGTGGACCCGCAACCCGGCCCTCTACACATTAGGGGTCGTGCTGCTCTTCACCGCCATGAGCTTTGACCTGGTCGACGGTTGGTTTGCCGCCCGCTTTCAGCCCAACCCGACCCTGGCCAACCTGGCCGACCGCATCATGGACAAGATCGTGTATTCGATCATTTTTCCGCTGATCGCGGTGGGGATGATGTGGCGCCTGCTTTTCAGCACCCCGGGACACGCCAAAATCGAATTGCTGCACGCCATTTTCGTCCTGTTGATCTGCGTAACGGTCCTGATTCGCGACAATTTTGCCAGCTTCATGCGCAGCTTCGCCCTGCGCAAAGGCCAGGAGCCCGAGCAGAGCGAATACACCCGTCTGCGCACCGTGGTGGCCGCCCCCCTGGGCGCCCTGCTTTACGCCCATGCCTTCTACATCCCCGAAGGCCCGCCATCCCGGATTTACTTCTGGATCTCCTGGCTGGGCAACCTGCCCCTGCGGGGCCTTTTTGTGATTGAAATCGTCTTTCTGATCATCACCTTCGGCTCCATCGCCGGCTACTGCCGTAAATACGGCACCATCTGCCTGGACGAACTCTGCCTGGGCGACGATCGGCTGCGCCGCCGGATTCTCTCCGTCTTTCCCAACGCGCTGACCTTGATGAACGCCATGATGGGGCTGCTGGCGGTTTTTTTCGCCTACCAAAACCGCATCCGCGAGGCTTACCTGATTCTGATGGGGGCCGCGATTTTTGACAAGCTGGACGGGGCGGTCGCCCGGCGCCTGGGGCTCACCGATCTCCCCGAGGGGGACCCGGCCGACGACCGGCGGCGCATCAATATCGGCGGGGTGCTGGATGACGTTGCCGATGCCGTCAGCTTCTGCATCGCACCGGCCTGGATTTTTTACATCTGCTTGAGCGTGCTCCCCGAGCCGATACTGCCCCGCCTGCCGGTAGGCCTCGTCGCCTGCCTCTATGCCCTGCTGGGCTTCATTCGCCTGATTTACTTCACCCTGGACCGGCATCCCATCCCCGGTTTTTTCAAAGGGATACCGACACCGGCGGCGGCCCTGCTGATCACCGCCCCGCTGATCCTGCTGGACCAGAACCTCTTCGAGGCCCCCGGAGTGGCGCACTACTGGGCCCTCTTCAGCTTCTGGCTGACCATTTTCACCGCCGGCCTGATGAACCTCTACCCCGTGCGCTACATTCACATGGGCCGCTTCATGGACCGCCACCCCTGGTTCGCCCGCATCAACCTGCTGCTGGTCCTGATCTTCATCTTCACCCCCTACTTCGGGTACCTGGTCCTGACCCAGCAGCTGCTCTACCTGCTGTCGCCGCTGGTGACCTGGCGCGTGGACCCCAAGGTGGCCGCCATGGAAGCCAAGGACCTGAAATAGACGCCAGCAGGCATTCCCCCCTCGCCGCCCGTTTTTTTTGCACCGGCTCCCACGCCCGCTTCAACCAGGGGTTGACCGGCAAATATTGTGTTTTTTTTATGTTGACATACAATATATAGTATGAAAAAAAATGAGCCCTCAAAGGCTACGGCCGCCGCAACCTCCCGGCGGGCGGAAAATTTAATAAAATAGCGGTCTGCGGGGAGCGTCCCGCTCACAGGATACAGGAGAACCGACATGGAACAGAAGGGGAAGTTTCTGGTGATGGAGGACGGTCAACTCGATCTGAGCCAGTATGTGTTGGACGACCACCGCTTTACCGACATCCTGATGCGCGAAAAGGTTCTCGACTCGGACCAGGCCATGGCCATCAGCCGTTTTCTGCGACAGGAGATCGAAAAACTGGAGCTCAACACCATCACCGTGCCTTTTATCGAGCAGCTGATCGAAGCCAAGTTTCTCGAGTACGGCCTGGTCAAGCCCTCCTCACTGCGTTTTGACAAGAGCATCTTTGTCCGCAGCGGCTTGAGCCTCTCGGAGAATGCCCGCAAGGTCCTCGAACGGCGTTATCTGAAAAAGGATGCGGACGGCACCCTGCTGGAGACCCCGCAGCAGATGTTCCGGCGGGTGGCGTGCCATATCGCCTCGGCCGAAAAAAATTACGGCGGCGAGGCCCGCATCCGGGAGGTGGCGGATGTCTTCTACCAGCTCATGGCCGAGGCCAAATTCCTGCCCAACTCCCCCACCCTGATGAATGCCGGCCGCCGCCTAGGGCAGCTGGCGGCCTGCTTCGTGCTGCCCGTGGAGGACAGCATGGAGGGCATCTTCGGCGCGCTGATGAACGCCGCTATGATCCACAAGTCCGGCGGGGGCACCGGGTTTTCCTTTTCGCGCCTGCGCGCCAAGGACAGCAACGTCGGCTCCACCGGCGGCGTGGCCTCCGGCCCGGTGTCGTTCATGAAGATTTTCAACACCGCCACCGAACAGGTCAAGCAGGGCGGCACCCGGCGGGGGGCCAACATGGCCATCCTGCGGGTGGACCACCCCGACATCCTGGAGTTCATCACCTGCAAGCAGGACAACCAGGCCCTCAACAATTTCAATATTTCGGTGGGCGTCACGGACGCCTTCATGCAGGCGGTGCAGACAGGCGCGGCCTATGACCTGATAGACCCCCGCGACGGCCGCAAGCTGAGCGCGCTCAAGGCCGACGAGGTTTACAGCCTGATGGTGGAGCGGGCCTGGGCCAACGGCGACCCCGGCATCATTTTTCTCGACCGCATCAACCGCGACAACCCCACCCCCGCGCTGGGGGCCATCGAAAGCACCAACCCCTGCGGCGAGCAGCCGCTGCTACCCCTGGAGGCTTGCAATCTCGGCTCCATCAACCTGGCGCAGTTTGTCGGCGATCAAAACGGCATCCCCGCCATCGACTATGATGCCCTCAAAGAGGTGATCGGCTGGTCGGTCCGCTTTTTGGACGACACCATCGACGTGTCGCGCTATCCCCTGCCCGAAATCACCGCCATGGTCCAGGGCAACCGCAAGATCGGGCTGGGGGTCATGGGGTTTGCGGACTTGCTCTATCAACTGGGGGTCCCCTACAACTCCGAGCACGCCCTGCAGATCGCGACCGAAGTGATGGGCTTCGTTCAGAAAACCGCCCAGGAGGCCTCGAGAACCCTGGCCAAAGAGCGCGGGGTGTTCAAAAATTTCGATCAAAGCGTTTTCAAGGGCCGCAAAAATCAGCGCTTGCGCAACGCCACCACCACCACCATCGCGCCCACCGGCACCTTGAGCATCATCGCCGGGTGCTCCAGCGGCATCGAGCCGCTTTTCGCCCTGAGCTTCGTGCGCAACGTCATGGACAACGACAAACTGACCGAGGTCAATCCGTTTTTCAAAAAAAGGGCCGTGGAACGCGGTTTCTACAGCCGCGAGCTCATGGAGACGATTGCAGGCCAGGGCACCATCCAGGGCATGGGCGAAATTCCCGAGGACATCCGCCGGGTGTTCGTGACCGCCCATGACATCTCGCCGGAATGGCATATCCGTATGCAGGCCGCTTTTCAGCAGCACACCGACAACGCGGTTTCAAAAACGGTCAACCTGCCCCACGACGCCAGCGTGACGGACGTGCGCAAGGTCTACGACCTGGCCTACCGGTTGGGCTGCAAAGGGGTGACGATTTACCGCGACGGCAGCAGGGAAAACCAGGTGCTTGCCTTCTCCCGGAAAACGGCCGCCGACAAGGGGTTCATGACCGCCGTGAAGCAGCGTCCGGAAACCTTGGAGGGCTTCACCACCCGCATGGTGACGGGTATGGGGCATCTTTACGTGACCGTAACCGAATACGAGGGCCGGCCGTTCGAGGTCTTCGCCACCATCGGCAAATCCGGCCGCTCGACCACCGCCAAGACCGAGGCCATCGGGCGGCTGGTTTCCCTGGCGCTGCGCTCGGGGGTCGAGGTCGCCGAGATCGTCAAGCAGGTCAAGGGGATCGGCGGGGAGTACCCGGTATTTCAGAAGGGCGGTCTGGTGCTGTCGATTCCCGACGCCATCGGACGGATTCTTGAAAAGCGCTACCTGAAAAACAGCGCGGACCGCCCCCCCGATAAACGCAGCAACAGTCTGTTGGGCGAAACCTGCCCGGACTGCGGCCAGACCATCAGTTTCGAGGAAAGCTGCATGATTTGCCATTTTTGCGGGTACAGCAAATGCGGGTAGCAAAACGGGGGTGACCGACTGCCCAAGGGGTAGCCCCCCTTTGGCACAAGCGGGTGGTCAGCCTTTGGCGGGCGGTTGCGGCTCGTCGGCCGCCGGGGGCTCAAGCTCCTTGACGGTGCTGTTGACGGCCGTGTAAACCGACTTGAAAGTTTCGGGGAAGGTGGTCGGGGAGATCCGCCCGGTTTCAATGAATTTGACCACGATTTCTTTGGCGGCTCTCAGGATCTGCTCGTCGATTGAACTCATGGGGGCACCTTGTTGAATGTGATAAAGTCGGTTCAGGTCGCGCTAACAGAATCCGCCGCGACTGTCAACCCGCACCGGGACGGGCGCAAACGACGGCCGGCCCGATCTTGAAAAACCACCGGACCGCGGCCGGAAGCGAACCGCAGCGGTCTGCCCAACGTTGAGCGAGGAAAGATGATCTCCGTTCCCCCCCGCCCCGATTGGCGACGCGTCGTTCCGATCGGCTTGTGTCTGCTCGCTCTGGCCGGTCTTTTTTCCGCCTGTTCGACGGTGTCCACAATTCAAAAGAAAGGCCGCCAGATCACCCGCGAACTGCCCTTCACCGGAGACGGGCTCAAACGCACGCTGGCCATCGGGCCGGTGGAAAACCGAACACCCTATAGGCGCCACCCCTTCGAAAAGCAGCTGAGGAATCGTCTGGACGAAACCCTGCGGGCCGATTGCCCCCGGGTTCTGATGCCCGCCGCGGCCGAGGGCGTCGTCCAAAGCGCCCTGGACGCCCTTCAGCCCCAGGGCGCCGCTGCGGCCCCCCCCCAGAACCTGCTGCTGGCCGAGGCCGGCCGCCAGGCGGGCCTCAACGCGATTTTAACGGCAGCCGTGCTGGACATCTCCGCCACGCGCCAGGAAAAGGGCATCCTGTGGTACAAGGACACCTACGCCTACCTGCGGGTCCAGGTGACCGTGGTGGTTTACGACACCGCCACAGGCGCCAAACTGCTGGACGAAACCACTGAGCTTAAAACCGAGGTCGAGGACCTGGAAGGCGCCGAGGCGCTGCGCAGCGAAGACGCGATGTTGCCGACGATCAGCACCGCCCTGGATCGGCTGGCCGAGCTGGCCGCCGAACAGGTGTGCGAGCGGCTGAGCGCTTCGCCCTGGCGCGGCTTTGTCCTCGCCCGTGAAGGCGACCGGCTGGTGATCTCCTCCGGTGCGGCCATCGGTCTCAAGCCCGGCGCGACCCTGGAAATTTTTGACGACAGCAGCACCATCGACGGCGCCCAGGGACAAAAGTTCTTCCTGCCCGGCCTGAAAATCGGGGAGGCCCGGGTTTCGGCAGTCACCGAATGGCAAGCCGAGGCAGCCCTGGTCAGCGGCGAAGGGGTCGCGGCCGGCAACAGCGTCAAGCTCAAATAAGCTGCGACAAACGCCGGAACCGGGGCACGTCACCGGAAACCCCCGCCTCAGAGCTCTTCCGGGGTGAAGGCCACCACCTCGTCGATTCTCGCCCGATCGGTTAAAAGCATCACCAGGCGGTCCACCCCCAGGGCGTTGCCGGCGGCGGCCGGCATCATTCCCAGGGCTTCCAGGAATTTTTCGGGCATCGGCCCCACCGTTTTGCCGGCCGCCCGGCGCACGGCCATCTCGGCCTCAAACCGCTGCCGCTGCTGGATAGGGTCGGCAAGCTCGCCAAACCCGTTACAGAGCTCCAGCCCGGCAATGTAGAGTTCAAATCGCTCGGCGACCCAAGGCGTGTCCGACCGCAGGCGGGCCAGGGCCCCCTGAGCGGCCGGATAGTCATAGAGAAATTGCGGCCGGGGCTGCCCCAGACGCGGCTCGATTTCAAGCCCCATGACCTCGTCGAAACGGCCGGCGGCAAGCGCCTCGGTCATCGGCAGCGAGCCGTGGCGGTCAAAAGCCGCTGCGACCGCCAGCCTGGGCCAGGCCGGCCGCAGGTCAAGCGCCAAGCCCTGGTAGACCAAATCGTCGCCCAGCCCCACGGTCCCTGCCACGAACCGGATCAGATCTTCGGTTTCCCCCATCAGTTCCAAATAATCCGCCCCGGCGCGGTACCATTCCAGCAGGGTGAACTCCGGCAGGTGGCGCCGGCCCCGCTCCCCGCGGCGGTGGCAGCGGCAGACCTGAAAGAGCCGCGGATAGCCCGCGGCCAGAAGCCGCTTCATCAAGAGCTCCGGGGAGGTCTGCAGAAACCAGCCCCCGCTGGGCTGGGGGTCGATGTGCGCCTCGGGAGCCTGGGTGGGGATACGCTGCGGGGTTTCCACCTCCAGGTAGGCGCGGGCCTCAAAAAAGCGTCGGATCGCCCGGATCACCCGCGACCGAAAAACCAGGGCGGCCTGGAGGCGAATTTGCCGGGGCCCCGGAGGACCGGCGTCAGGCGCCATGCTGTCGCTGGTGGTAGGTGTCGTCGGTGCGGTCCTGCAGGATGACCAGGTCGAAGTCGTCGCGTTTGGCCGTCTCGAACCACTGGTGACCAATTTCCCGGCAGGCCTTGCAGGCCTTGCGGGGGATGTGCACGCACAGCGCGTGGCGGCCGCGATCGACAGCCGATTCGATCTGCAGCGCGCCGGCGCAGTCCGGACAGACGCTGATGGCTTCCTTCTGGGATTCGAGCAAATTGTCGGTGTCGTAGAAGATGTTGCGCGTCCGGCGGTCGAGGCCTCGGCGCTCCCGGCTGCGCGCCGAACGCTGCTCCCGCTGGGCCCAGTTCTGAAGGGTCAACTCGCCGATCTGCTCGATCCTGCGAGTGATCTCACGGCTCTGGCGAAGATTGACGGGGTCGTAGTTGGGCTCCCGCACCTGGCTGTAGTCCAGACCGGCCAGGGCCAGGATGATCCCCACGTTGACGTACGGCAGGGCCCCCTCGATGGCGTAGCCGCCCTCCAGCACGGCGATGTCCGGCTGCAGGATGGAGGTCAGCTGGGCGTAGCCCTGGGCCGAGAAGTTCATGTTGGTGATGGGGTCCGAAAAATGGTTGTCCTGGCCGGCGGAGTTGACCACCAGCTGGGGTTTGAAGTCCTCCAGGATGGGTTTGACCACGTTTTGGGTGACGTAAAGAAAGCCCTCTTCCGAGGTGTGCGGCGGCAGGGGGATATTGATGGTCGTCCCCAGAGCATTCGGACCCCCCAGTTCATTGGAGAACCCGGTCCCGGGGTAGAGGGTCCGGCCGTCCTGGTGCATGGAGATGAAGAGGGTGTCCGGGTCGTGCCAGTAGATGTCCTGGGTGCCGTCACCGTGGTGGCAGTCGGTGTCGACGATGGCCACCCGGTCGACACCGTAAGCCTCCCGCAGAAACTCGATCATGATGGCTTCGATGTTGATGTTGCAGAAGCCGCGTGCGCCCTGGACCACCCGCATGGCATGGTGCCCCGGCGGCCGCACCAGAGCGAATCCGCGCTTGATGCGGCCGTCCATCACCGCCATGCCGATGGTCTTGGCGCCGCCGGCGCTGATAAAGTGCGACTCGGTCATGATGCTCCAGACGTCCGGCACACAGAAATGGACCCGCTGCACATCCTTGATGGGCACCAGGTCGGGCTTGAACTCCACGATCCCCTCGATGTCGAAAAGCCCCTCTTCGAACACCTGGTCCTGGGTGTAGAGCAGGCGCTCCTCGCGCTCCGGGTGCGCCGGGCTGATCGCCCAGTCGAAGGCCGGAAAAAAAACCAGGCCGGTTTTGTGCTTGGCACGTTGCATGGTCGCCTCCGCTTCATCAATCCTCGGTGGCCAGAATTCCGGCCACTGTGTCATACTCGTTGATCAGGCCGGGCTTCACCTGGACCTTGATCCGAATGTTGCGGCCGGAGGTGTAAAACCCGCGCACCATGTTGAATTTCAAATTCTCCACGACCTCGATGGCAAGGTCATCGGGGTTGGATCCCGCGCGCAGGGCTTTGCCACGCAGCAGCATAACGGCCGTTTCGAGGGCATCCTCCTGGGAGAAATCGCGGTCGACTTTCTCGCGGTAATTTTCCTCGGGGGCCGCGACGATTCCCTGCTCGGTATCGGCAAAGAGCGTCACCTCGCAGGTGGTTCGGGCCAGGGCGGCGCCGATCGCGTTGGCCACTTTCCAGCGCGGCACCACACCCACCCGGTAGCTGGAAAGGGCCTCCAGGCGTTTGGCGAAATAAGGCGCCGGCCCCCCGATAACCAGCATGATTTCAGGCTGGATGGCGCGCCCCTCGTATAGTTCGTGGACCGTGTAGACGGGCTGGCTGTTGAGCTGGTCGAGCATTTCATGGGCAGCGGCCAGGATCTTGCGGCAGGTTTCATCGAAAACCTGCTGAGCGGCCGCCGCCACCGACAGCCCCATGCGGCCCGCGAGGACTTCAAACCCCCGGACGGCCTTTGCGGGATCGCCCCGTTGGAGAATCCCCAGCACGATCAGGGCATCGGTCGGTGTCGGCACCGGCCCGCCGTGGGCCATGGCCGGCCCCAGCCGCTCGGGGCCGATTTTCAGGACGCCGTCGTCCAGCCGCACGTGGCTGTCGCCCCCCACACCGATGGAAAGGGTTTTCAGCGACCGCAGGAGCGTCTTGTAGCCGCCCAGGTTGATGCCCAGCGGCTCCAGCACCGGTACGCGGTTGATCAAAACAGCCATATCGGTGGTGGTGCCGCCGATATCCAGAACGATGCTCTCCTCCTCGACGGGGGCAAAGGCGATGGCGCCCATCACGCTGGCGGCGGGACCCGACAGGATCGTCTGGGCCGGGAAATCGATGGAGGCCTCAAAGCTCATGGTGCCGCCGTCGGCTTTGAGAATGTGGATCGGAATGGTCAGCCCTTTTTTTTCCAGGGACCGTCTGACAGCCTCGAAAAACTTCTTGTGAATCGGGTAGACCGAGGCGTTGAGATAGGCGGTGGCGATCCGCCGGGGGAAGTTGAGATTTCCCGAACACTGGTGACCCATGAAGACCTTGTCGACGTATGGGCTGAGGATTTCGCTGATCTGCAGCTCGTGATTCGGGTTGCGGACGGAAAACTTGCAGGCCACCCCCACATAGCGGATGCCTTTTTTCTTAAAGAGCTTGGCGATTTTTTTGATTTCAGCGCCATCGATGGGGTCAACCTCCCGGCCACGGTGATCGATGGCCCCGCAGGCGGCGTGATAGTTCTCACCGATTCGGAAAAATTCGGGGTCAACCCCCGGCCCACTGGCCACAATCATTCCGACGGGTGCGAGGTCGCCCTGGATGATGGCATTGGTGGTCAGGGTCGTGCTGAGCACGGCGCGACTGATCAGCCCGGGGTCAATGCCGGCGGTAATGGATTCCAGGCCGGTTAAAACCGTCTGGAAAAGGTCGGCGGCATCGGTGGGGACCTTGATCTCGGCCACCACCCCTTCGTCGCCCAGCAGGACGACATCGGTGTGGGTGCCGCCAACATCCAATCCAATTATCATGGTAGTTTCCTAGTCGCAGTCAAACGCCAGGTGAGCGCTAGCGGCCGTCGTACCACAGCCTCGGCCCCACGAAAGCCGACTATGTTCGCTTTTGGCGCTGGGCGTGATCCGGGCAGCGGCCACCGGCTGAACACACCTCACTCATCTCAAGTTGCGGTAACCGCATCCGAACGCTTTTCAGGGCCTTGCGGCCCTCGAACTCCGACGGCTGACGCTGTGCTTGGGAACCGTTCGCCAGCCTCTGTCAGGCTACCCTAAAAAATGTTTTCTTGTCAATCATCAAACAGAGGGGATTTGGGCGTGACAGGCGCCCGGCAGGCACCGCCGATGCCCACCGGCGATGGTGGGCCGACTTTAACTAGTTTGACTCTTGCTGCGCGGGGCCCGCCCCACGAGGACCAATGGGGGATGTCAGGGCCCCAGAAATCCCGGCCGATCCCCGGGGTACCCGTCAACGTTCCTTTCTGACAAACAACGCACGGCGGGGTAAAATCCTTTCTGCGGAGATGTCATTTTTGACATATTGACAAAGCCGCTCCCCTCCTTCATTATTTTCAACATAACGCTTTTCGGCCCCACGCTAATACACCCGCTGGGAATACCCCGGGGCAACCGCAACCGGCGGGTGCCGGCAGAGGGTCGTCCCACTCGAATTTTCCGGATCTGACGCGGCATTAACGCCTTGCAACCGCCGGGCAGAGCGGAAAATCGCCCCTTCGACGGGCGTTTGCCCCGTCTGACACCCACAGACCAAGAGGAGGCTCACTATGGATCAGATACTGAGGATACAGATGGGCGGCGCGGCCGGGCCGATAGCCAAGACCGAGCCCGTCGGCGCCTATGCCGGGATGGGCGGACGCGCCCTGACCTCCACCCTCGTCGCCCGGGAAGTGCCCCCCACCTGCCACCCCCTGGGGGCCGAAAACAAGCTGGTCATCGCACCCGGGCTGCTCAGCGGCTCGGCCGCCGCCATGTCCGGGCGCATCTCGGTGGGCTGCAAAAGCCCGCTGACCGGCGGCATCAAGGAGGCCAACTCCGGCGGACAGGCCGCCCAGGTCCTCGCCCGCTTGGGCTACGCCGCCATCGTGCTCGAGGGCAAAGCCCCCGATGACACCCTCTACCGCGTATTCGTCAACCAGGACGGCGTCAAGATCGAGCCCGACAACAGCCTGCGCATGCTTGGCAACTACGACACCGTCGAGAAAATGAAAGCCCTCTATGGCGAGAAGATCGCCACCATCTCCATCGGCCAGGCCGGCGAAATGAAGCTCTCCGGGGCCTCGGTGGCCTTCTCCGACATGGAGCTCAGACCCACCCGGCATGCCGGCCGCGGCGGCGTCGGCGCCGTCATGGGCGCCAAGGGGATCAAGGTCATCGTGCTCGATGATGCCGGCATGCCCATGCGCTCGCCGGCCGACCCCGAAAAATTCAAGGCCGCCAACAAAGCCTTTGTCGCCGGCCTGCGCCAGCACCCCGTTACCGGTGAGGGGCTTCCCAAATACGGCACCGACGTCCTGATCAACGTCCTCAACGAGGCCGGTGCCCTGCCGACCCACAACTTCACCTGGGGCCGTTTCGACGGCGCCGCCAAGGTCGGTGGCGAGACCATGGCCGAAACCGAGATCGCCCGCGGCGGCAAGGCCACCCACGGCTGCCACCGCGGCTGCGTCATCCGCTGCTCGGGCACCTATGTGGACAAAGACGGGCGGTTCGTCTCCAAGCAGCCCGAGTACGAAACCGTCTGGGCCCACGGCCCCAACTGCGGCATCGACGATCTGGACGCGATTGCGGCGCTGGACCGCCTGGACGACGACTTCGGCCTGGACACCATCGAGATGGGCGCCACCATCGCGGTGGCCATGGAGGCCGGGCTGGCCAAGTTCGGCGATGCCCAGGCGGCCATCGAGATGGTCAAGGAGGTCGGCAAGGGCACTCCCCTGGGGCGCATCCTGGGCTCCGGGGCGGCGGTCACCGGGCGCGTCTTCGGGGTCGAGCGCGTACCCGTGGTCAAGGGCCAGGCCATGCCGGCCTACGACCCCCGCGGGGTGCAGGGCCAGGGAGTGACCTACGCCACCACCCCCATGGGCGCCGACC
>JBAPYE010000024.1:0-4430 GCA_049284575.1 Desulfobacterales bacterium | reverse complement strand
GGCTACCGCTGAAGATAAAGGGGTGCTGGGCCACGAAGCCGATGTTGCGGCTGACGTCCAGCTTGGTCAGCTCCCGCAGTTCATGGCCGTCCATGCGGATGTGGCCCCGGCGGTAGCTGTAGAGCTGTCCCAGCAGCATCGCCAGGGTGCTCTTGCCGCTGCCGGAAAAGCCCACCAGGGCCATCTGCTGGCCGGGGGCCAGATCCAGGTTGACCCCGTCCAGCAGTTGGATCTGTTCCTGGACCGTCAGGCTGAGGCCGCTGACCTGGATGTCGCCGCTCAGGCGGCGGGCCGGCCGATCCACCGGAAAGAGGGCGAACTCGGGCGCCTCGTCGAAGTAGCCCATCACCCGCTCGTAGCGCACGCGCGCATCCTGAAGGTCCTGATAGTATTCGATCAACTCCTTCCATGGTTCGTAGACTTTCTCGTAAGCCGAAAGAAAGGCCACCAGCGCCCCGAGGGTGAAGCGGCCCTGGATCACCAGGTAGCCGCCCAGCAGGAACAGGAAAAACGGGCCTATATTCTGGAAGAGGTTGTTGAGGGTCTTGGTGCCGAATTTGTAAAGGAAGAGGCGGTTCACGAGGCCGAAGAGGCGGTGGGCGATGCGCCCGAACTTGGCCTTTTCCAGGGCGAAGCTGGCATTGCCCTGGATTTCGAGGATGCCCCCGACGGCTTCGCCGACGACGTTGCTCATCTCGCGCACGGCGTCCACCCGGCGGGCGTTGAGGCGGTTGTAGCGCCGTTGCAGGATCGGGATCAGCATGATCTCCAAGGGGTAGATCGAGACGCTGATCAGCGCCAGCAGGGGGTCCAGGTAGACCATGTAGGCCACAAAGCTCAGCAGTGTCAGGAGGCTGGTGACCGGAACGGCCAGGGCGCCGCCGATGAAGTGGCCGACGGCGTTGAGCTCCGCACTCAGGAGACTGATGACGGTTCCCTGGGGGGTCCGGCGGAAGAACTGCAGGGGCAGCTGCAGCAGGTGGGCATAGAGCGACTCGCGCATTTCCAGGAGGATTTTCTGACCCACGTATTTTTGCAGCACGTTGATGGCGTATTTGAAGAGCGAGGCCAGCAGCACCGCCCCCAGGAAAAGCCCGCAGTAGAGCAGCAGCAGGTCGACTTGCTTGAGTTCGATGGCGGTGTTGATGATCCGCTTCTGAAGCTCCAGGGGCAGCAGCCGCAGGCCGATGCTGACCAGAATCAGCGCCAGAATCAGCAGTTGCAGCAGGCGGTGGCGCTGCCGGATCCAGTAAAAGAGCGATCTTTGGGTGATCATGGCCGAAGGGTCCGTGGGGGCAGCCTGCACCGGCGGTGTCAGTAGGCCAAACGCCCCAGCGATTTGAGGATCAGCGCAAAGCCCATGGCGAACATGCCGGTCAGGCCCATCCCGCAGGAGAAGCCGGCCAGCAGCACCGGCGCGTACTGGCGCCACATGGCGCCGTAGCGTTTCAGGAAAAAGAAGCGCCCCAGGAAGGCGCCGGCCACCTCGAGGATCATGCCGTGGGGGGTGCTCTGGCCGAGACCCCGGACGACGCCGTAGATCAGCATCACCGGCAGCCCGAGAACCGAGAGGGCGGCATACACCACCAGACCGAAGCCCAACCCCGAGAGCACGAAGCTGGCCCTGAGGGCCTGGAAAAAGAGCGAATTGCCCTCCAGGGTGGAGGTCTGCATCAACAGCGTGTTGAGCGCCTGCAGGTGCCACAGCTCCTGGGCGTAGGGGTAGTTGCTGGAGGGGATCGGCGCCAGGCGCCAGATGAACTGCGAAAACAGCAGGCTGGCCACCATGACGACCGGGAAGACGACCAGCTCGGCCTTGATGATGCCCCGGATGCTGGTGCCGGTCAGCTCGATCTCGCGGAAATCGACGGTGGCCTTGCCGTAGTTGTGGATCGGGATCGGGGCGTACCAGATCTCGATGCCGCGGTAGCCGAAAAACTTGGCGCCGGCGATGAAGCTGGCCTCGCGCACCAGCGGCAGGTTGACGAACTGGCCGGCGATGCCCTCCATGCGGGCGGTGATGTAGGAGATCACCGGCGTGTAGACGAAGCCGTAGGCCAGGAAAAAGACCCACGGGAAATTGGGCACCAGCCAGCGGCAGATCAGCACGTAGGCCATGGTCGAAAATACGTAGATGCCGATGGAGATCCAAAAATTGAAATCGCCGCGCCCCGGCGGCGGCTGGAAAAGCGCTTTGAAACCGCCCTGGCGGCCGGGGCCGCTTTTGCCGAAGGAGCGCGCCACGTGCCAGATGCCCACGCAGCCGATCGCCAGGCCCAGGCCGATGCCGAAGCTCATGTAAAAGTCGAAGTTGTTGGCAAACACCGTGTCCACGGTTTCCATGCCCGGGTGCCAGCGGGTGAGGATCCCGTGGCGGTAGAGGATCGGGTTGGCCACCACGGTGATCACCAGCCCCACCAACCCGCCGATGACCGCCCAGAAGGGCAGCACCATGCCGATGAAGATCAGCCCGAGGTCCAGCTGCAGGCCGGTGGCCACCGCCGGCAGCACGCCCTCGGTGTGGCGCGTCAGTTCGATCCAGGGGATCGGGATCAGCCGGATGGGCTCGGTGAAGATCAGCCCGGAGACCGTGGGCAGCAGCACATAGATGCCGCCAAAGGCCAGACCGATCACCCCGCCGATGGAAAACACCCGCCATTTCCAGCTTTTCTGTTTGTCCTCGGTCGACTCGGCCAGGGCCATGGTGCCCAGGGCGCCCACCGGCGCCATGGGAAAGGGCAGCTTTTCGACGTCCGAGGTGATCCGGAAAAGGGCATAGCCCAAGCCGAAGTGGTCGACGCGCTGGATCACCTGGGAGCCGACCAGCAGCAGGATCGGGATCAGCCAGTCGCGGTGGAAGAAGGTACGCTCCACCAGCGAAGCCGACTCGGGCCCCGGCGCCACCCAGGCCGGGATGAATTCGGTCACCCCCAGCATGCGGGCCGCATCCGACTGGACCAGGTACTGGCTCCACAGCAGCCCCTGGAAGGGCGAGGAGAGCGCCGCCCCGGCCATGTAGTAGAGCAGAAAAATCTCCTGCTGCTTGAGTTCGGTATAGGAGCGCTTGGCAATCTCGGCAAACAGGATGATCGTCACCCAGCGGGCCGCCGGGCCGATGCCCGTGCCGATCACCAGCTGCAGGTACATGCTGCCCGGCATCATCAGAAACCCGATGAAGACCGCCCCCACGACGGTTTTCCAGTCGAAGCCCTCCTCGAAATGGGTCGGGGTTTTGAGCAGGTCCCGGTATTCGGCGAGTTCTTTGTCGATGTACATGCCCACGGATTCCCAATGCCGTTTGGTATTTAAGACAGTCGCCCGGCGGCCGGCCCGCGCCGGGGATGCCGTCGGACCCGGCGGCCTGTGGGGGCCGACGGCAACCCGCCGTTTCTAATCGGGCAGTACCAGGTAGCTGGCACCGGCGAAAAGCCCCACCACGGCCCAGATGCCCCCCATCAGAAAATCCCCCAGGATCAGCCCCACGAAGAACAGCCGCAGGCGCTTGAAAAGGACCACGCCGCCGTAGCGCATACACAGGGCGTTGCACAGCCAGCCCACAAAAAAGCTGAACCACAGGATGCGCATGGCCGAGCTGTAGGCGGTGAGGTAGCCCAGCGGGTGGATCGGCCACCAGTAAAAGCGGTGGTAGCAGACCACCAGCACCAGCATCAGCGCCGCCCCCAATAAAGCGAAGAGCATCACCCAGTGGCTGCTGCTGATGGGGCTTTCGATCAGGGCGAAAACGTTGTCGTAGACCGTCAGGGTGGTTTGGGAGGCCCAGTCGAACTGCAGCTCGCGCACGCCGAATTTGTAGCACAGCGCCAGCATGGCCACCAGCGAGACGATGATGCCGGCCAGCAGCGTGATGACGATGCCGCCCCCCACCAGGCGCCGGTTTTTGAGCGGGGCGCTGATTTTGCTGGCGTGCAGCAGGGACGGCATCAGCGACTCGCGCAGGTCCACAAACATGACCTTTTGGATAACGGCCGTCATCAACAGCCCCATATGGCCGAGGAAGCCGGGGCCGAAGAAGGTCAGCAGGCCGTCGAGGGGGGCCGCCGTGAGGGTGAAGTAGGCGATGCCCCCCTGGCAGATGATCCGGCTGGCCACCAGCAGCACCATGAACGCCGCCCCGATAAACAGCAGCGACGCCGTCAGCGGGACGCCGAAGTGGTGGCACCAGGCCGCAAGCGCGCCCCCGCCGATGACCACCCCCCAGAAGGCCAGGCGGGCGGAAAACCACTCGGTTTCAGCCGGTACGGGTTTTTTGAGCCAGAGGGCCTCCCGCAGGGTATCCAGCAGGTGAGAGCGCGCCAGCCACATCAGGAAGAGGAAAAAGACCCCGTAGGCGCCCAACATCTGCATCTCCTCCGGGTGCGAGAGGGTCGGCCCGAAGGCCACCCCAAGGGCCGCCGCCGGGATATTGTAGC
>JBAPYE010000023.1:0-2033 GCA_049284575.1 Desulfobacterales bacterium | reverse complement strand
CTGCTATAGCACAGGCAGCCCCCGGATCCAAAGCGGATCCGGGCGCCTCCGGAAAACCGCCGATCCCGGGGTCATCGACGCAAGCAGGCGAACTTGAAGCGTTGCGGGAGTTCCTGTATACTCTGAGGCCATCGGGCTTTTGGCGCCCACGCGCAAAGACGCCGGTTCAGCGCCAACGGCGGGACTCTCATCCTGATCATCGTGGAAAGGAGACAGGCCATGCTAGATTTTAAAAAAATACTCTTTCCCGTGGACCTCTCGGAGACATCGCCGCAGCTGGTTTCCTGCGTGACCATGATGGCCGAAAAATTCGACGCGCAGATCCACCTGCTGTTCGTGGCACGGGTGTTCGAATATTTCACCAGCATTTACGTGCCCCACCCCACGGTGGACCGCTTCGAGCGCGACGTGGTCGAGGGCGCCACCCAGCGCCTGGAGGAGTTTCGCCTGGAGTTTTTCAAGGATTACCCCGCCACCCGGGCACAGGTGGTTTCCGGCGACATTTGCGAGCAGATCCTCGACTACGCCCAGGCCGAAAAAATCGACCTGATCATCATGGGAACCCACGGCCGCAAGGGCATCGACAAAATCGTTTTCGGGTCGGTGGCCGAGCGCATCAGCAAAAGCGCGGTCATCCCGGTCCTGCTGGTCAAGCCCTTTAGAACCGAGGCCACGCCATAGCGCACAGGGCACCGCAGGCAAAGGCGGGCAGCTTGACAGGGGGGTCGGCGGACCTTACTCTCCAACGGAATTTTCCGTGCCGCATGCGAAAGCCGGCGGCACCCTCGGCGCTAAAGGTGAAGCTGAATGCCACCGATCATATCCATCGTCGGCAAGTCCGATTGCGGCAAGACCACCCTGATTGAGAAGCTGATTCCCGAGCTCAAAAGCCGCGGCTACCGAATCGGCACCATCAAGCACACCTCCCACGGGTTCGACATCGACCGCCAGGGCAAGGACAGCTGGCGCCACCGGCAGGCCGGCGCCGATGCCGTGATGGTCACCTCGGCCGAAACGCTTTCGCTGGTCAAAAGCCTGACGACCCGCTCGTTGGACGATCTGCTGCCGTATTTCACCGACATGGATCTGGTCATCACCGAGGGCTACAAGCACGCGGACAAGCCCAAGATCGAGGTTTACCGCGTCGAATGCAACCACAGCCCCCTGGATCTGCGGGACGGGAGCCGCATCGCCATGGTGACGGACGCCGCCGTGACGGTGGCGGCGCCGGTGTACGGATTCCATCAGGTCAAGGCGCTGGCCGACCTGATTGAAGCGCGCTTCCTGTGAGCCCCGACGACCTCACCCGCCTCGAGACCTGGTTTGATGCATTTGTAGAGCAGTTCTACCGGCACGATCCGGTCTATGACCGCGCCGTGCGTTTAAAACACGACCACACCCGGCGGGTCTGCCACGACATCCACATGCTGGGCGAACGCCTGGATCTGGGGCAAAACCAACTGCGCCTGGCGCAGGCCGCGGCCCTGATGCACGACACCGGCCGTTTTCCCCAATACGCTCGCTACGGCACCTTTCTCGACCGGGACTCCGCCAATCATGCCCACCTGAGCCTGCGCACGATGGCGGCCCAGGGGGTATTGACCGGCCTGCCGCGCGCCGAAAGGCGCCTGATCACCCGTGCCGTGGCCTTTCACAACGCCGCCCGCCTGCCGGAGGAAGCCCCGGGCTTCGGACGGCTGCTGATGGGCCTGCTGCGAGACGCCGACAAGCTGGATATCTGGAAGGTGGTCACCGATTACTACAACCGCCGCGGTGAGGCGCGCGACCCGGTGATCGAACTCGGGCTGCCGGACCTGCCGACCTGTTCCCCCGCGGCGATCGCCAGCTTGACGGCCGGCCGGATGGTCGACCTGGCAACTCTCCGCTGCCTCAACGATTTCAAGCTGCTCCAGCTCGGCTGGGTGTTCGACCTGAACTTTCAGCCCACCTTCCAGGCTCTACAGGCACGGGGCTATATCCCAAAAATCATTGACGCTCTGACCTCGGCCGACGGGCTTGGCACGGCCCTGGAA
>JBAPYE010000022.1:0-6906 GCA_049284575.1 Desulfobacterales bacterium | reverse complement strand
TGCTTACGCTTGCCAGCTGTCCCGGATCCTGTAGGGAAAGCCGTAGGCCGCCATGCGCTCCAGAAACGGCTCGGGTTCGAAGGCCTCGGGGGGCAGCACCCCGGTTGCCTGCCAAATGCCCCGGGCCAGCAGCTCAGTGGCGATCGAAGGTCCCACCGCGGTTTGAGCGGCCACCGCCTGGCAGTTCCAGCGGCGCATGCATTCCTGGTTGTCGGCCACCTGGTAGATGTAAACCTCCCGCGGTCGTCCGTCCTTGCGCCCCTTGACCAGGGTGCCGACGCAGATCCGGCCTTCCATCAGCGGGCCGACCTTGGCCGGGTCCGGCATGCAGGCCTCCACCACGTCCCGCGGGGCGACCTTGACCCCCTTGACGTCGATGGCCTCGGCCGAGGCCAGCCCCATGACCTCCAGCTGGCGCAGCGCGTTCATCAGGTCCTCGCCCAGGCTGATCTTGAAATCCACCTTTTTGAGACCCTTGTCGATCCAGCGGGGCAGGTTGATGACCTCTTCGTGCTCGATGGCCACCAGCTCGATGGGGCCGATGCCGTCGGGAAAATCGAACACCTCCGGGGCGCTCATGGGTTTGGCGGTGTAGTAGCCCCGCTCCTTCTCCCAGAAGACCGGCGGGTTGAGGCACTCCTCGATCACGCTCCAGACCGAAAACTGGGTGGCGTAGCGGTATTTTTTGACGGTCATGTTGGAGCCGTCGCGGATGCCGATCTCGTCGATCTCGTCGAACAGGGCCTTTTCAGCATAGCGCGCGAAGACCTCGCTGACGCCGGGGTCGATGCCCATCCCCAGGAGCGCCAAAAGCCCCTTGGCCTGCCACTGGGCGTGCTGGCGGAACTGGTAGTCGCCCAGCAGCAGCCCGACTTTGGCGTGGGGCTCGGTGGGGTGCTTCTGGGAGAGTGTCATGGCCATGTCCAGATAGTGGCAGCTGGCCGCCAGGGCGCCGTCAAAAATAGTTTCGTTGAAGTTCTGGGGGCAGCCGTTGATCAGCAGATCGATGCGATGCGTTCGGATCGCCGCCTCCACCTGGGCCTGGTCGCCGGCGTCGATCTGAATGGCGGGAAAACGGTCGCCGCCGCCCAGCCGGGCCGCCACTTCCCGGGCGCGCGCGAGGCTGTAGTCGGCGACCACGAGTTTTTGGATCTGTTCACTGCCAGGATCGGCTTCGGTCACCAACACACCGTAAGCCTCACCGACTGCACCTCCGCCTAACAGTAAAATGTTCATGTCATGTGCTCCTTCCCGAACCTGCCAACAGGTGACGGTTCAGTTTGTGGGCGTGCCAAGCGCACGCCTCAGTGCGATTTGACGCGGGTCCAGGCCTCGTCGATCAGACGGGTGTCCTTGCCCAGGTCTTTGGTGAAATGCAGGGTCGCCATGATTTCCGGGGTGGGATAGATCCCCGGGTTGTTCAGGTCTTCGGGGGTGATAAACGCCATGGCGGCCTCGTTGGGGGTGGCGTACTGGTTGTAGTTGGAAAGCGCCGCGCCGACCTCGGGCTCCAGGATCCAGTTGATCCACTTGTGGGCCGCGTCGGGGTTGGGCGCCTGGGCCGGGATGCACATGGAATCGTACCAGATCTCGCTGCCCTCCTTGGGGATGGTGAAGCCCAGCTTTTCGGGGTCTTCCGAAACCGACTGGATGGCGTCGCCGTTGTAGACGATGGCGGCCACAGCGGTACCTGCGACCACGTCGTTCTTGCCGCCCACGCCCGGCTTGAAGCCCAGGCAGTTTTTGGATTTTTTGGTGGCGGCCAGGAGGTCCGCGGCCTCCAAGACCTCCTTGGGGTCGACGCTGTTGAAATCGTAGCCGAGATAGAGCAGCGGGATCCCCATCATTTCACGCACCGAGTCGATCAGCCAGAAGGGTCCCGGCTGCTTGGCGGGGTCCAGCAGAATCGACCACGACTGCAGGTCCTCCGGGTTGACCTTGTCCTTGCGGTACATCAGCCCCACCGTGCCCCACTGCCAGGCCACGGACCATTTGTTGCCGGGATCGTAGCTGGCGGTGCGGAAGATCGGCTTCAGGTTTTTCAGGTTGGGAATTTTGGCGTGGTCCAGGGGCTGAATCAGCTGCTGGTTGATCAAAACCGGCATGATGTAGTCCGACGGCACGACGATGTCGTACTGGTTGACGCCCCCGGCCATCAGCTTGGCCACCATTTCCTCGTTGTTCTCGTAGATGTCCAGCCGGACCCGTATGCCGGTGGCCTTCTCGAAATCCGCCGGCATCTGCTCCTCATCCATGTACTCCGACCAGATGAAAATCCGCAATTCATCCCCCGCCGCCAGTCCGGCCGATGCCATCGGGCCGGCCAGTACCAGCAGCAACACCGCTGCAATCGTCAGTCTGCGCATGTCCATTCTCCTTTTTTTGTGCAGGGGCTTCGCTGACGCGAAAGCCGTCTGCCGGGGTGTCGGCTTTATCCCCTGCGGGTCAGCCGTTCCGTGGCGACCACCAGGATGATGGTGATCAGCAGCACCAGGGTCGAAAGCGCGTGAATCTGGGGGGTGACCCCCCGTCGCACCGCTGCGAAGATGTAAAGCGGCAGGGTTTGCGACTCCGGCCCGGCGGTAAAAAAACTGATGACGAAATCGTCCAGGGAGAGCGTGAAGGCCAGCATGCCGCCGGCGACGATGCCCGGCAGCAAAAGCGGCAGCATGACCCGTCGCAGCAGGTACCAGTTGTCGGCGAACAGGTCGCGGGCGGCCTCCTCGATTTCCCGGCCGATGGCCACCAGGCGGCTGCGCACCACCAGGGCCACAAAGGCGATTTGAAAGGTGATGTGCCCGATGATCATGTTGAACAGCCCGGGTTCGAAGGCCGACGACAGCAGCCGCAGGAGCCCGAAGGCCACCACCAGGGCGGCGGCCAGGATGATGTCGGGGATCACCACCGGGATGTGCAGCAGGATGTCCAGGCCGGCGGCGCTGCGCTTGGACCACGGGAAGCGGTCCATGCCGATGGCCAGAACGGTGCCCAGCACGGTGGCGACGGCCGTTGAGACCACCGCCAGCACCAGGGTGTTCCAGGCCGCCGCCAGGATCCACTCGTTTTCGAACAGCTTGAGGTACCAGTCCAGGGTGAAACCCTTCCAGACCAGTCCGCGGCGGGCCGAGTTGACCGAGAAAACCGCGACCCCCAAAAGCGGCAGGTAGAGAAACCCCATGGTCAGCAGGGCCAGGGCGGCGATGACGGGGTGGGTGCGCCTCATACGTAGGCGATCTCCTTGCTGCGGCGGCGGTAGAGCTGCAGGCTGATCATCGTCAGCGCCATCAGGGCCATGCTCACCGCGGCCCCGAAAGGCCAGTCGCGGCTGGTGCCGAACTGCTGCTGGATGAGGTTTCCGACCAGCATGTACTTGGCCCCGCCCAGAAGGTCCGGCACCACGAACATACCCATGGCCGGAACGAAGGTCAGGACGATCCCCACCGAGAGGCCGGGCAGGGTCTGGGGCACGATCGCCTGGGTGAAGACCCGGGTGCGCCCGGCGTAGAGGTCGTTGGCGGCCTCCACCAGGGTCCAGTCCAGGCGCTCCACGCTGGCGTAAAGGGGCAGCGCCACGAAGGGCAGGAACATCGAGACCATGCCGATGTAGACGGCGAAGGCGTTGGGGTAAAGCGGCGCCCCTTCGGCGATGAAGCCCAACCGGGCCGCCAGCCGGGCGAAGGGCAGCTCCGGGGCCAAGATCAGAAACCAGGCGTAGGTGCGGATCACCATATTGGTCCAGAAGGGGATGATCACCAGCGTCAGCCACAGGTAGCGGCTGCGCGCGGGCCGGGCGGCGATGAAGAAGCACAGCGGGTAGGAGAGGACCACCGAGATCAGGGTCGTGAAGAAGGCCACCACCACCGAGCGCCACAGGATCATGAGGTAGTCCGCGGTCCAGCCGAAGAGGCTGAAGCCGGCCAGGCGCTTGTAGTTCTCCAGGGTGAACTGCCATTCCAGCTGGCCGTAGCTGCCCCGGGTGGCCAGACTCACCCCGATCAAGACCAGGCCCGGCAGCACGATGAAGACTACCAGCCAGAGCATGCCGGGAATCAGAAACAGCGCCCCGCGCTCTATCAGGCGGCGGCGGGTGGTCAGCTCCCCGTACCAGATCAGCAGCTTACTCATCGTCCACCTCTTCCAGCGGCACCAGCCGGCCGGGCAGCAGCTCGAGCCACACCTGGTCCCCGGCCGTGAGGCGGCGGTGACGGTTGGTGCGAATCCGCAACGGCCCGGGATCCAGCCAGAGGTCGACATTGGTGCCGCGATAGATCGTCTCGGTGACAGTGGCGCGGATGCCGTTGACCGCCGCCTGGTGTTCGGTGATCTGGATCCATTCGGGGCGGATCGCCACGGTCCCCTTCTGCCAGGGCGGGGTTTTTTCCAGTTGCAGAAACCCGATCGGGGTCTGGACGCCCTCGGCCGCGCGCTCGGCCGCAATCAAGTTGGCCGCCCCCAGGAACTGCGCGACGTAGCTGTTTCTGGGGGTTTCGTAGACCTCCTCGGGGGTCCCCAGCTGGATGATGCGCCCCCCGCGCATGACCGCCAGCCGGTCGCTGCAGACCAGGGCTTCGCTCTGGTCGTGGGTGACCAGGATAAACGTTTTCTTCAGCTTGCGCTGCAACCGGCGCAGATCCACCTGCACCTGGGCCCGCAGGCGGGCATCCAGGGCCGACATGGGCTCGTCGAGCAGCAATATCTCCGGTTCGTTGACCAGCGCCCGGGCCAGGGCCACCCGCTGTTTCTGACCGCCGGAAAGCTGGTGGGGAAAGCGGCTGCGCATCTCTTCCAAGCCCAGCATCTCCAGCCGGCGGGTGACCCGGCGCGCGACCTCCGGGCCTGCAAATTTGCGTGAGCGCAGCCCGAAGGCGACGTTCTCGAAGATGTTCAGATGGGGAAAGAGCGCATAGCTCTGAAAAACGGTGTTGACCTGGCGTTTGGCGGCCGGCAGGGCCGTGATGTCGGCACCGGCCAGACGGACCGTCCCCGAATCCGGCAGCTCCAGCCCGGCGATGATCCGCAGAAGGGTCGTCTTGCCGCACCCCGAGGGTCCCAGGAGGGTGAAAAACTCGCCGGCCCTGACGGTCAGGTCGATATTTTCCAGGGCCGGCACATCCCCGAAGCGCTTGGTGATGTTCCTGACCGACAGCCCCTGCTGATCCCCGGAAGCTATCACGTTCTCGGCTTTTTCCACGATGGGCGTCGTCTTTTCAGATTCAAAGAAGTTCGGCATCGAACCGTATTTCCAGTGTTTGGGCCATGAGGACGCAACCAAGGCCCCGGGCGGTGGCGGCGGCCAGTGGAATGGCGCGCCGGAAAGCTGCCGGCGAGGGGCCCCGGATCTACAGGCGGGTTTCTAAATCAGGAGGCCTGCCAATTTTGAGGAACGTATGCGCGAAGGGGGGCGGTGAGGAGGGATCTGCTGCAAGAGGCGCGGCCAGCGGGCCGATTTTATGGTCAAGCAATTTTTGCATAAAAAACCCCTCTGGTAAAAATGGCAGCTTAAAAAAATGAATATGAATTATTCAAGCACGGTTTGCTCTTGAAATCAAATTGTTTTATTGACAAGAAAAAAGGGCGGGCAGAAAGTTGATGAAGCGGTAAAAAATCGAAAACCGGACGGTTTCGAAAAAAGTCCAAGTTCAAGGCGCGCAAATCTCAGCGGCGTGAGGCGTACACCTGTACGCCGCAGCGACTTCGAGATGCAGCGCAACGCGGAAATTGGACTTTTTGCGGAACCGTCAAAGTTCGCTCCGGAGCGCTTAGTGCGCGGCCCCGGCGGCCTGCGCTGGGTGCGGCGGGGGAAGCGGGAGAGGGCCAGAATAGCGGCGTTGGATGGCCACCGACTGCAGATCCGGTTAGAGAAGGCGGGGGAAAACCGAAAGGAAAAAGACAGCAGCATGCGACGCAAGCACAGCGAAGTGACCGACCCTTCAAAAATAAGCGACATCCTGGCGGCTGCCACCATCGGCCGCCTGGCCACGGTGGGCGCCGACGGCACCCCCTACATCACCCCGGTCAACTATGTGTATGCCGACGGCCGGATCTTCTTTCACTGCGCCCCGAAAGGCGAAAAACTGGACAACATCGCGCGCGAGCCCAAAGTCTGCTTCGAGGTCGACATTCCCCTGGCCTATCTGGATGTCGGCTTCTACCCGGAGCGCGGCAGCTGCGACCTTCACCAGTTCTACCACTGCGTCATCATCCGGGGGACGGCGGCAGTGGTGCCCGATGGGCCCCGCAAGGCGGCGGCCTTGAACGCGCTGGTGGCTCACCACGAGCCCGGTGGGGATTTCACGCCGGTTACCGAGGATATGCCGGCTTGCCGGGCCTGTTCGGTGGTGGTGGTCACGCCGGCATCCATCACGGCCAAAAGCGATTTGGTTCAGAACAAGCCCGCGGCCCAGCGCCTGGCCATCGCCCGCTACCTCACGCAGCGCGGGTGGCCCGGTGACCGGCAGGCGGTGGCCGCCCTGGGCTTCGACCCGGACCGGGTCTAATTGTTTGACCCCAAGGGGTTTTCAGGACGGCCGTCGAAGGTGGGAGAGCGGCCATGCCGTTTTCGTCTGTTTTTAAACGCTCAGCAGGGGAGGTCCGCAATGATCGCGCGCGACGTGATGGACACCCGTTTTCACTGTCTGCAGCCTGAAGACACGATCGCCACGGCGGTCAGGCGCTTCAAGGCCAGCAGCGATGCCGAGGGCAAGAAGATCTTTGGCATGATGGTCACCGACAGCCGCGGGCGGCTTGTGGGGATGCTGTCAATGCACGATATCCTGCTCTTCATCCAGCCCAAGCACGTGGAAATCTGGGGCGAAATCGAGGACGTCGACCCCGAACCGATTTTCGATGCGCTGCTTGCGCGCGTGAGGAACATCCGCGTCGCCGACATCATGACCACGGAGCTTG
>JBAPYE010000021.1:0-4654 GCA_049284575.1 Desulfobacterales bacterium | reverse complement strand
GCCACCGGCCGCTCCCTGGAGAGTTTCGGAGGCAGCGGGCAGGGGTAAATCATCGACGGCCGTGCAATCCTTATTTCAAACTTTCGGCCATACGCCACACGATCCGCCCCCTGTCGGTCATATCGGTCAGGGTGGCGAAAAGGCGTTTTGCAAGGTCGCGCCGGGCTTCATAACCGCGCCCCGGGAAGAGCGAGGCTGACTGCGCCGGTATCGAAAAAAAATCCTGCAAAAATTCAATATCCAGCGGACACTCCCAGCGATGGTGGCGGATATTGCCGTAGCGCCGCTTCAGGGCCTCGGTGATTTTAGCGTAATCGCTGATCACGCGAAATCGCGGCAGGGGCTCTCCCAGCCGTTGAAACGCCACGGCAAAAAGATCCTCGTCGTTCTCCCCCACCAGCTCGGGGTAGAAGGAGAAGGCGATTTTGCCGCCGCTTTTAAGGCAGGCAAAGGCTTCATTGATGGTCTTGGAAACATCGGGAAAGATAAAAATCGAGGCATTGTAGAGCACGTAATCAAAGTGCCGGCCCGTCACCACCGGGGCCAGATCCTCCCCATCCCCCACCGCCAGACAGATGCCGGGGACATTGCACGCCGAACACCCGGCAGCCACCATGGCGGGGCACAAATCCACCCCCAGCACGCTGCAGCCCAAGCGATCGTGCAGCACCCTGGCGGAGATCCCCGTGCCGCACCCCACGTCCAGCACCGATGCGCCGGCCCGCAGGCCGATGGTTTCGGCCAGTTTCAAGGCGAGAGCCGAAAAGAAGCCATGCTTTTCTTCAAACGCCTGATAAATGGCGATGCTTTGGTCGAAATTGTCGATGACGTTGCGCTTGACCCTGGCAGTGAACTCCTCTTGGCTCATCTTCATTCCTGGAAAAAGCATACCCGCCTTGGCGGCCGGTGAGGGGCGAAAAGCGGCGTTATTTAGCGGGCGATCATCACGTGCTTGGTCACCAAATAGTCCCGCACCGCCTCGGCCGACAAATCCTTGCCGAAACCCGACTGTTTGAAACCGCCGTGGGGGGTCTCGGAGGCCAGTGGGGTGTGGTCGTTGATCCAGACGGTCCCGAATTCCAATTTGGCCGACAACCGCATGGCGCGGCCCACGTCCTGGGTAAAAACCGACGCCGCCAGCCCGAACGCCACATCGTTGGCCATGGCCAGGGCCTCCTGCTCGTCTTCGAAGGCCTGGATGACGAGAACCGGTCCGAAGATTTCCTGCTGCACCACCTCCGACTTCTGGTCGACATCGGTGATTACGGTGGGTTCGTAAAAATACCCGCTGCTGAAGGCCGCCGGAATCTCTCCGCCGGTCAGAATCCGGGCACCCTGGTCTTTGGCGCGCTGCACGAACCCCATCACCCGCTCCCGCTGCTCGCGGCAGATCAGGGGCCCCACCTCGGTGCCGAGGTCAAAAGGCATGCCGACTTTCACCTTGCGGGTGGCCGCCACGATAGACTCGGTCACCGCCGCCAACCGGCTGCGGGCCACCAGGACGCGGGTCGCCGCGGTGCAGTCCTGCCCCGTGTTGACATAGGCCCCGATAATCGCCTTGACCGCCACCAGTTCCGGGTCGGCGTCTTCAAACACCACCATCGGGGCCTTGCCGCCCAGTTCCAGGTGGACCCGTTTGACGGTCTCGGCCGCGCTTTTCATGATCTGCTGGCCGGTTTCGGTGGCCCCGGTCAGGCTCACCATGCGGACATCCGGGTGCTCGCACAGGGCGCGGCCGGCGTTGCCCGTCACGATGTTCAAGACCCCGTCGGGCAGCCCGGCCTCCTTGGCGATCTCGCCCAGCATCAGGGTGGTGCGCGGGGTCAGGGAGGCCGGCTTGATGACCGAGGTGCAGCCGGCGGCCAGGGGCGCGCCGATTTTCCAGACGGCCATCAGGAAGGGGTAGTTCCAAGGGGTGATGCCGGCCGTCACCCCGCAGGGGTCCTTGCGGTAGATCGAAGTGAAGCCCGGGGCATATTCGCCGGCATGATGGCCCGAGGTGTCGCGCGCTGCAGCCGCAAAGAACCGCAGGTTGTCGATTCCGAAAGGAAAATCCACCCCCAGGCACAGGTATTCGTAAGGTTTGCCGGTATCCTCGGACTCCACCCGGGCCAGCTCCTCGATCCGCGCCTCGATCAGGTCCGCCATCCTCAGCAGCACCCGCGAGCGTTCGCTGGGGGTTTTGCCGGACCAGCGGCCGTCGTAAAAGGCGGTTTTGGCCGCCTGCACGGCGGCATCCACGTCCTGGGCGCTGGCGTTGACGACCTCGGCCAGGAGTTCACCGGTGGCCGGGTTTTCCACTTCAAGGACGCCCCCGCCGCGGGAGTCGGTCCATTTTCCGTCGATCCACAGGTTGTGATTCATTTGTTCTCCCTATCCGATTTTATCGATTCGCACCGCGCAGGCCTTGTATTCGGCGGTCAGGGTGACGGGGTCGAAGGCTGGGTTGGTCAGCCAGTTGGCGCAGGTCTCCCGGAAGTGGAAGGCCATCCAGACCATGCCCGGGGGGACCTCGGGGGTCACCCTGGCCCGCAGGCGGACTTCGCCGCGACGGGAAGATAGCCGGATTTTCTCGCCGTCCTGGATTTCGAGAGCCGATGCGTCGGCCGGTGAAATGTCGGCGGTTTCCTCGCCCAGCAGATCGTTCAGCCCCTCGCAGTGGCCGGTTTGGGTGCGGGTGTGGTAGTGGTACAAGCGGCGGCCGGTGCTCAAGACCAGCGGGTATTCTTCGCAAGGCACCTCGGCCGGCGGGGTCCAGGCCACCGGCGTGAACACCCCGAGGCCACAGGTAAAGTCGCCGTCCTTGTGGAGAAAGCAGGTGCCGGGGTGCGAGTCGTGCGTGCAGGGCCATTGCAGCCCGTCGCTCGCCAGCCGCGTGTACTTGATCCCGCCCAACTGGGGCGCCAGGGCGGCAACCTCATCGTCCCAGATTTCGCGGGCGCTGTCCGCGGCCCAATCCTGGCCCATCCGGCGGGCGATCTGTTTGAAAATCCACCAGTTGGGTTTGGCCTGGCCAGGGGCCGGGCTGGCCGTGCGCACCCGGCTGACACGGCGCTCGCTGTTGGTGAAGGTGCCGTCGTTCTCGCTCCAGGCCGCCGCCGGCAGCACCACGTGCGCAAAGCGCGTGGTTTCAGTGGGGAAGATGTCCTGGCAGACCAGAAACTCGGCCGCGGCCAGCTCATGCTCGACCTTGGCGATGTCCGGCTCGGTGTTGGCCAGGTTCTCACCGAAGATGTAGAAGCCCCGCACCCGACGGTCCACCAGGCCCTCCATCATCTGCGGAATCATCAGGCCGACTTTGTCCGGAAGACGGGCAACGCCCCAGGCCGCCTCGAACTTTTTGCGCGCGGCGGCGTCGGTGACCAGCTGGTAGCCGGGAAAGACATTGGGCAGGGCCCCCATGTCGCAGGCGCCCTGAACGTTGTTTTGCCCCCGCAGGGGATTGACCCCGCCGCACTCCAGGCCCATGTTGCCGAGCAGCATCTGGAGATTGGCCACCGACAGGACGTTGTTGCGTCCGCAGGTGTGCTCGGTGATCCCCAGGGTGTAGCAGAGCATCATCGGTTTGACCGCCGCCGCCTGACGGGCCGCCTCGCGGATCAGGTCGGTGCTGACGCCGCAGATTTCCGCGGCCCGTTCGGGGGGATATTCCATGACCTTGGCCTTGAGCTCATCAAAGCCGACGGTGCAGGAGTTGACAAACTTGCGATCGTAGAGGTCTTCGCTGATCAGCACATGCATCAAGCCGTTCAAAAAGGCGATGTCGCTGCCCACCCGGATGGGGACGTGCAGGGTGGCGAAATCCACCAGCGCATGTCGCCGGGGGTCCACCACGATCATTTTGGCGCCCCGCATGACGGCATTTTTGACGAAGGTCGCGGCCACCGGGTGGGCCTCGATCATGTTGGAGCCGATCACCATGAACATCTTGGCGCGGGCAAATTCGTTGAAGGAGTTGGTCATCGCCCCGGAACCGAAAGCTGCCGCCAGACCGGCGACTGTCGGGGCGTGTCAAGTTCGCGCGCAGTGGTCGATGTTGTTGGTGCCGAACGTCGCCCGGAAGAGCTTCTGCATCTGGTAGGAGTCTTCGTTGATGCTGCGGGCGCAGCTGACCCCGGCCAGGGCGTCCGGCCCGCTTTCGGCGATGATGGCCTTGAAGCGTTCAGCCACCAGGTCCAGGGCCTCGTCCCAGGAGGCCTCCCGGAACCCGTCTTTTTCGCGGATCAACGGTGTTTTCAGGCGCTCTTCGGAGTAAATGAAGTCATAGCCGAAGCGGCCCTTGACGCACAGCCGCCCCTGGTTGGGCTCGGCACCCTCGACACCGGTGACCTTGACGATCCGGCCGTCTTTGACGTGCAGCAGCTGCTGGCAGCCAACGCCGCAGTAGGGGCAGGTGGTGCGGACCTTCTCGGTTTCCCACGGCCGCCAGGTTTGGAGGACCTTTTTTTCCACCAGTGCCCCCACCGGGCAGGCCTGGACGCACTCGCCGCAGAATACGCAGTTGGATTCCACCAGGGGGCGGTCGTTCGCGGTCACGATCTTGGCGAAGGCGCCTTTGTAGCCGAAATTGATCGCCCGGTTGACCTGGACCTCGTTGCAGGCCTGGACACAGCGGCCGCAGAGAATGCAGCGCGAGAAATCCCGGACTATCAGC
>JBAPYE010000020.1:0-2920 GCA_049284575.1 Desulfobacterales bacterium | reverse complement strand
CGTGAAAGCAGCGGTCAACGAGGCCGCGAAGACGGCCGAGGTGCTGGCTGCGGCCGAAACCCACAGCGCGGCCCCACCCGCCGGGCCTACCGGCGCTTCGGCCGCCGCCCCCGAACCCAGCTTGCCGGCCTACGTGCTCAACCAGGTGGGCCGCCAGATCGTGCGGGCCCGTCTGAGTGATGCCAACGAGATCCGCTTTCAGCTCAAACCGCCGCACCTGGGCCGGGTTCAGCTGACCATCGATCAGGGCCCCGATGGCCTCAAGGTTACCATCATTACCGAGCACCAGGCGGCCCGCGACATGTTGACTGCGCATACCGGTGATTTGCGGGCGGCGCTCCAGGACCAAGGCCTTCAGCTGAATAAAGTCGATGTCCAGGTCAGCCCCAATTTCGACCAGACCATGGCCGACAGCCGGCGCGAATCCGAGCGCGGGCACCTGGGACGCGGCCGGTCGGCCGCCCGGCTGCCCGAAGAAGCCGACAGCGACAGGCTGGCGGCCCCCGGGACAGCACGGGGCATCCGCGACAACGCGCTCAATATCGTTGCATAGAACGCAGCCAACAGAAGAAAAGGGAGTTGATTATGGCCATCGACCCGATTTCAAACGCGAGCAGCGGTCTTGCCGCCATTAGCGGCAGCTACGTGGACAGCACCCAAAAAGAGAAGGACGACCACTTGGGGCAGTCCGCCTTTCTCACCATGATGGTGGCCCAGCTGCAGCACCAGGACCCTCTCAACCCGGTGCAAGGCACCGATTTCACCTCTCAGCTGGCGCAGTTCAGCGGTCTGGAGCAGCAGATCAACACCAACACGAACCTGTCCGCGATTCTGAAGGCCATCGAAGACCAGGGCGGCGATCAAAATCTCTTGGATTACATCGGCAAGGAAATCACCTGCCAGGACAACCTGGTGAACTTGGCCAACGGCACTGCCGGCGGTGCCACCTTCAGCCTCGCGGAACCCGGCGAGGTGATGGTTTCGATCTTCGACGACAGTGGAAATCAGGTCTACAGCTACGCCCGGTCGGGCCTGGCCGCCGGCACCCATGCGGTCGAGTGGAATGGGCAAAGCCTCAGCGGGCAAAGCGTTGCAGACGGCACCTACCGTTATGAAATCCAGGCGATCAGCGCCGCCGGCTACCTCCAGGATGTCCAGGCGACCTACACCGGCGCGGTGACCGGGTTGACCTACGTCAATGGCTCCCCGCAGCTTCTGATGACCGGCTGCAGCGTCGATCCGAAGAGTGTGCTCAGTGTTCGAGTGCCGGCCGAGGGGTAGCGGTGCCGCGCCTGAGGCGTTTGCAGTCTGTGGGATGAATTGCCAGCTGTTTTATCTGGCGCTACCGATCAATGCGTAACCCCTTAAATGGAGACTGAACCATGTCATTGACCAGCTCACTTTATTCCGGCATCAGCGGTCTTTCGACCCTCGGAAATTCCATGCAGATCATCGGCGACAACATCGCCAACGTCAATACCGTCGCCTTCAAGGGCAGCAACTACACCTTCCAGGATCTCCTCAGCCAGTCGGTGGCCACCCAATCCGGCACCTCCCAGGTGGGCCGCGGCACGGCCCTGGGCGACATCTCGGCCAACTTTCAGCAGGGCTCCTTTGAATCCACCGGCAACACCACCGACCTGGCCATCGGCGGGAAGGGTTTTTTCCTCCTGCGCGAGGCCGGCAGCAACTCCCAGTTCTACACCCGCGCGGGCAATTTCAGTTTCAACAACGACGGCTTCCTCACCAGTCCCGAAGGCTACGTCGTGCAGGGCTGGGCACTGGACGAGGACACCGGCCAGGATGTGGGCTCCATATCCGATATCATGCTGGACTCCTTCACCTCGCCGCCGCGCCAGACCGATCAGATCACCGTGATCACCAACCTGGACGCCGACACCATCAGCAACACCGCGAACCTTGCGGCTGCCTGGGATGGCACCGACGAGCCGCCCATGGCCGCCACCAGCTACGCGTACCAGTCGACGGTCAAGGCCTACGACTCCCTGGGCTCCACTCACGACATCACCATTTACTACGATTACCACGACATCATCGGCGGCAACCCCACCTGGGAGTATGTCGTGACCTGCAACCCCGCCGATGACCGTCGCGGCTTCCTCGTGGCGGACGACCCCCGCGCGGGCCTCCTGGCCCAGGGCCAGATCGGTTTCTCGGCCAGCTCCGGCAACATCACCGACCTGACCCTGGACAACCTCACCGCCGGCGGCTGGGCGGCCGCGGCCCTAAACCCCGACGGCTACTTCGAGTTTGACGCCGATTTTCTCGGCGGAGTGCCGCTGTCCGTCGATCTGGACATCGGGACGCGCCATGACGGCACGGGCTTTGCCAATTCGTCCCTGACCACCACCCAGTACGCGCGGGCCTCCTCCACCATCTTTCAATCCTCGACCGGATACGGCGCCGGCGATCTTCAGGGGGTTTCGGTGGGCACCGACGGGATCGTCACCGGCAGCTACTCCAACGGGCAGCTGATTCCCCTCTACCGGGTGGCCCTGGCCAGCTTCCAGAACGAGCAGGGGCTGTTCAAGCTCGGCGGCAATCTCTACCAGGAAACCAACGAAAGCGGCGACCCGGTCACCAACCACCCCGGCACCAACGGCCTGGGGAGCATCACCCCCAACTCGCTTGAGCAGTCCAACGTCGATATCGCCAACGAGTTCGTCAAGATGATCACCACCCAGCGTGGCTACCAGGCCAATTCAAAGATTATCACCACCGTGGACGACATGCTGGCCGAGACGATCCAGATGAAACGCTAAAGACTGCGGCGCCCAACTTCTGTTACGGGAGCTCGCCGGCTTCGGGGGGCTGCGAGGTGCATCCGCCGGCCTATGCCGGGGGGGCTGTGCCGGTGGATGCGCGCCCGAAGAGGGCCGGCAGGAAACCCGGGAGTGTC
>JBAPYE010000019.1:0-5468 GCA_049284575.1 Desulfobacterales bacterium | reverse complement strand
GCTGGACCCCACCACCGACATCCCGGAGCTGCTGGTGACCGTCGCGGTGGGAGACCTCACCGCCGCCCAGCGGTCCGTGGCCCTCTCAAACGCCCTGCAGATGGCCGAGGGGCTCACCCGAAAAGGGGTGATCCGGGGGGCGCTGGCCGCGGTCGGCCGGGAGCTGGTCCAAACCACCGATTTTCGCGAACGCGTTGCGGAGCTGGCCGCGCTGGCCTGAGGGTGCAGCTCTTTTCCGAATGGGGTCCCCGACGGACCCGATTCCCAAATTTTCATCCTAATAGGAGGGATTATGAAGCTCGCAAGCCGTATTACCGCCACCTTGGTTATCGTCACGGCCACCGCCCTCGTCATGGGGTTTGGCCTCTCCCCGGCAGCCTGGGCCGAGGACGGCAAGATGCACATCCGCTTCAGCACCTGGCACGTTCCGGCCGGCGCCGACGTTCAGAACCTCTGGACCCCGATGCTGGAGGAGATGAAAACCCGCAGCGACGGCCGCATCACCTACACGATGTTTGCTGGCGGCGCCCTGGGCAAGGGGCCCGACCACTACGACATCGTCAAGACCGGTTTGGCCGACATGGGCTATGCCACCCTGACCTGGACCCCCGGCCGGTTCCCGCTGACCGACGTGCTCTCCTCGCCAATGGTCTGCCCGGCCAAGTGGAAGGGGGTCGAGATCGGCATGGCGATGTATGAAAAGGGCCTCAAGAACGAGTTCAACGACGTCAAGGTGCTGCACATCAACAACTGCGTCATGGCCCATCTGTGGACCACCCAGAAGGTCGAAAAAATGGAGGACTTGAAGGGGATGAAGATTCGCAGCCCCGGCGGCATCCAGACGCTTTGCATCGAGGCCCTGGGCGCCACCCCGGTCTTCATGCCCCTGGGCGACGTCTATCTGTCCATGGAAACCGGCGTGCTCGACGGGGTGGTCACCTGCCCGGCGCTGGTCAAGGCCTTCAAGCTCTACGAGGTCGCCGACTACGGCGTGCCGGTCTCCTTCGGCTGTGTTTCCGAAGGGCTTTTCATGAACCAGAAGTCCTGGGAGCGCACCCCCGAGGATCTCAAGCCGATCATCGAGGAGGTCGCCCGCAACGCCTACAAGCTGCACAACATGTTCGACGAGAAGTGGTATGACGAATCCATGGATGCCTTCGGCAAGACCGTCGAGCTGATCACCCTTTCGCCCGAGGAAAAGGCCCGCTGGGAAAAGCAGTTTCAGGGGGTGATGGTGGCCTGGGCTGACGGGCTGGAAAAGAAAGGCCTGCCCGCGCGCAAAACCATCGCGGATTTCAGGGAAGTGCTGACCGAGCAGGGCGTGCCCACCAACATCCTGCCGGCGGAGTAGGGTGAGTTTCGGGGCATTCACAGCGATTTCTCCAGGCCCGCCGCGCCGCCCGCCGGCGGGCCCGGAGAGGTCTTGCAGACCAACCAAAATCCGGCGCCATCGATTGCCGCGACCCTGACGGTAAAACCGCATGATCTCTGAAGACAACATCATTCATCGCCTGACCGGCTGGGCCTTTTCAGCCGGCATGATCTGGGTGCTGGTCATGATGGTCCTGACGGCCGTGGACGTCACCGGCCGGTATTTCTTTTCGGCGCCCGTCAAGGGGTCACTGGAACTGAGCGAGTTTATGCTGGCGGTTTTCGGCATGCTGGGCATGGCCTACACCCAGCACATGGGGGCCAACGTCAAGGTCCGGGTGCTGGAAAAATTCCTGCCCCGTCGGGCGGTTCTGGCGCTCGACAGCCTGACTTTCGCCCTGAGCCTGGGCATCATCCTGCTGATAGTCTTCCAGAGCTGGGTGATGGGGATCGAGGAGTACCACTACGGGACAACCTCGGACTCGCTGGGTGTTCCGCTCTACCCGTTTCATTTCCTGCTCTCGCTGGCCAGCCTGGTGCTGGCGCTGGAGCTGGTGGTGTCGCTGGTCAACTCCCTGCACGGGGTGTTTGCCAAAAACCCGCCGTCGTAAAGGAAGCGCATGGATCCACTGATCGTTGGCCTGGGGGGTATCGGGGTCCTGTTTCTGCTGCTGGTCATCGGCATGCCCATCGGCTATACCCTGGCACTGGTCGGGTTTGCCGGTATCAGCCTGATCACCGATCCGGCGGTGGCCATGCCGACCCTGGTCAAATCCTTCTACTCCACCTTTACCCAATACGCTTTCACGGTCATCCCCCTGTTTGTCATCATGGGGGAGCTGGCCACCATCTGCGGCCTGAGCCAGGGGATCTACGACGTGGCCGACAAATGGCTGCGCCGGCTGCCCGGCGGCCTGGGGATCGCCACCATCGGGGCCTGCTCGGGGTTTGCCGCCATCTGCGGCTCCTCGGTGGCCACCGCGGCCACCCTGGGGCGGGTGGCGCTGCCCGAGATGCAGCGCTACGGCTACGATCGGCACCTGGCCACCGGCAGCGTGGCCGCCGGGGGCACCCTGGGGTTTCTGATTCCTCCCAGCATCGGGTTCGTGGTCTACGGGATCCTGACGGAACAGTCCATCGGCAAACTGTTGATCTCCGGATTTTTGCCGGGTTTCCTTTTGGCGGCGGCCTATGTGGTCATCATTGTGGTGTGGGTCAAGTTGAGGCCTGAAGCGGCGCCGGCCAGCCCGGAAACGGTCAGCCTGAAGGAGAAGCTGCTGGCGCTGAAAGGGGTGTGGGAGCTGGCGGTGGGCTTTCTGCTGGTGATGGGGGGCCTATACCTGGGGTTTTTTACCCCCACTGAAGCGGGCGGCATCGGGGCCTTTTTTTTGTTTTGCGTGACCCTTATCAAGCGCCGCCTGGACTGGACCCGGCTGCGGCTGGCGCTGCAGGAGACGGCCAAGATCTCCGTCATGATCTTCATGATTTTGGCCGGGGCCTACGTCTTCACCTACTTCATGGCGCTTAGCATGATCCCCATGCGTCTGGCCGGCTGGCTGACCGGCCTGGACCTTTCGCCCTACATCATCCTGACCATCATCCTGTTGGGCTACCTGGTGCTGGGGTGCTTCTTGGACGCCACCTCGATGATGGTCCTGACCCTGCCGGTCATTTTCCCCGCCATCCTGCAGTTGGGCTTCGACCCCATTTGGTTCGGGGTGATATCCGTGCTGATGATGGAGGCCGGCCTGATCACCCCGCCGCTGGGGCTCAACATCTTCGTTATTTCCGGCGTGGCCGGTGTGCCCATCGAGGTCGTCTTCCGGGGGTCCATGTACTTCCTGCTGGCGATCTTCGCGGTGGTGGTGCTGATCACGATCTTTCCCCAGATTGCGACCGTGCTGCCGGCCATGATGCGCTGAACTGGCGGCGCGCCGGCCGAGGCTCCACAGGAGAGGTGCGCCCGATGACAGAAATCCAAGTTATGGACGTCAACCCGATCCGGGGGCTGCGGGTGGTCCTGCGGGGCGCCGGCGAAATGGCCTCTGGCGTCGCCTGGCGGCTTTACCGCGCCAACATCCGCCGGCTGGTCATGCTGGAAGTCCCCGCGCCGCTGGCCGTGCGTCGCAATGTCAGCTTCTGCGAGGCGCTCTATCAGGGCTGGCAGACGGTGGAGGGCGTCCAGGCGGTCAAGGCCGCGGACCTCGGCGGGGTGCCGCGGGCCTGGGACACCGGCCAGATCCCGCTCCTGGTGGACCCCGCGGCCGGCCTGCTGCCCCAGCTGGCGCCGGACGTGCTGATAGACGCGACGCTCGCCAAACGCAACCTGGGCACCCGGATGGAACACGCCCCGCTGGTGATCGGCCTCGGCCCCGGCTTCAGCGCCGGACGCGACGTGCACCGCGTGATCGAAACCAACCGCGGCCACAACCTGGGCCGGGTGATCGCCGTGGGCGCCGCTGAAGCCGACACCGGTGTCCCCGGCAATATCGCCGGCTTCAGTGTCGAGCGGGTTCTGCGGGCGCCGGCGGCCGGGGTCTTCAGCGCCCAGCGCCGCATTGGGGAGCGGGTCAAATCCGGCGAGGTGGTCGGTACCGTCGCCGGTGCGGCCGTGACATCGCGCCTGGACGGGATTCTGCGGGGGCTGATGCGCCCGGGGACGCCGGTGACCGCCGGCCTCAAGCTGGGGGATGTGGACCCGCGCGGGGAAGAATCCTACTGCCACACGATCTCCGACAAGGCCCGGGCCGTGGCCGGCGGGGTGCTGGAGGCGATCCTGGGTGTTTTCAACATCTGAGAGTGCGGCGCGAAGTCGGGCGCACCCCAGGTCACGGCGCAAATGCCGCCGCGTTCCGGGAAGAAGGAAGCGCCCGAAACCTCACCTCCGGTTGAAACCTCCTTCCACCCAAACGGCCCGTTCCCCCTCCCCCCGATGAGTTGCTTTTCGTTTGCCCCCGCTTTTTCGCTATTCCCGCCCCTGGGGATGGCTATGGAAATTGATGCCACTACCCTCTTGACTGCGAGGCGGTTTGAAAGGGTTGCGGGTCGGGGTTCCACACCATGATGCGGATAGATTTCAGCCTGTTCGGAGCGGTTTGGTCACTCAGCGCCACAACTCGAATGAACCGGTTGCAATTGCCTTGGGCGGTGTGGTAGGCCTAAAAACAATCCCGAAGACCCTCACGGCCGGTTGGCCTGTTCCCGATCGTTTTGAAACCAGCTTGGGTGAAGCGTTGTTTTGGATTTCCATTAATATTGAATATTGTCTGGCAAACATGGAAAATCCAGCATCAATTTTTCGTTGGGCGCTTCCTAATCTTGTAACCCAAGGAGAACTCAAATGAAGAGGAATCTTTCGAATACATTCCACCTCTGGATCATGGCTTGTTTCCTATCGGTAACCGCCCCCATGGTCGTCGCCGCCGACGACATTCGCACCGAGAGGGTACACTTCAAGAAGGGTACAAATAGCGCTGTGGTCAAGGCCAGCATCAAGGGTTACGAAACGGTGGATTATGTGTTGGGTGCCCGCGCTGGCCAGCACATGAACGTCAGCTTGGCAACGAAACATGGCGCCACCTATTTCAACATCCTATCCCCTGGCGAAAATGAGGTGGCCATGTTCAATGCCTCTGTCAGCCAAAATCAGTACGAGGGTGCACTTCCGGCGAGCGGTGACTACAAGATTCGCGTCTACATGATGCGATCGGCAGCTCGTCGCAACGAGGTGGCCAGTTACACGCTGACCGTTGGCATTACCGGTTCACCGAAGGTATCCGGTCTTGGTACGGCTCCGGCCAGTGATGCAAAGGTCGAGGGCACACCATACCATGCCACTGGCCCACTTCCGTGCACCATGGGCAATGACAAACCAGTGCAGTGCGAGTTTGGCGTGATCCGCGGCAAACCCGGCAATGCTGAGGTGCATATCACCCCACCGGTTTCTCGGGGTCAAACCTTCACTATTCACTACGCTCCAACGCTTCGACCGCCAGCTTGAAGCGCAGTTGAAGGGCAGGGTTCGTCTTGATCCATTCCTGAAGTCGAATGCGATTTTGTGACAATGCGTCGAAATTTCTAGCGTTGAGTTTTTGGTG
>JBAPYE010000018.1:0-4877 GCA_049284575.1 Desulfobacterales bacterium | reverse complement strand
CCTTTTGTTTGTTTATTCATTTAAACGTTCTGTTTTTTAAAACCTAATGGAGTTTGGCTTCAGCCATTTTAACACGGTGCAGGGCGCGGTCAAGGGCAGCTTTCGCCCGAATAAAATCGATGTCCTTCTCGATTTCTCCGGCAAGGCGGCGTTTGGCCCTTTCCAGGGCCGTCTTGGCGCGTTCAAGATCGATATCCTGCCGTCTTTCGGCCGATTCGGCCAGTATCGTGACCCGGTCCGGCAAGGCTTCGGCAAAACCACCGCTGACAAATACCCAGTGCTCCTGATTGTGGGTGTCCTTGTAACGGATCGTCCCCATTTTTAATGTGGTAAGAAACGGTGTGTGCCCCACCAGAACACCGAACTCTCCCATGGTTCCTGGCGCCACAACGATTTCTGCGGCCTCGCTGATGACAGCACCCTCAGGCGTTACAATCTCGAGTTGAATATTTCCAGCCATATCATTTCCTTTTTAATTAGGCTTCGACCATTTCTTTCGCCGCCTCGAGAACCTCTTCGATCCCACCCTTCATATAGAAGGCCTGCTCAGGGATGTCATCGTGTTTCCCCTCGCAAATTTCTTTGAACCCCCGAACGGTATCTTCGACCTTGACGTATTTTCCGGCTTTTCCGGTGAAGGTCTCGGCCACATGGAAAGGCTGTGAAAGAAATCGCTGGATCTTACGGGCCCGCTGAACCGTTAGTTTGTCCTCTTCGGAGAGTTCCTCGATGCCCAGAATGGCGATAATATCCTGCAACTCCTTGTATTTTTGAAGCATGACCTGCACGGTCCGGGCGGTTTGATAGTGATCTTCGCCGATGACATTGGGATCCAGAATTCGCGAGGTGGAGTCGAGCGGGTCGACTGCCGGATAAATCCCCAATTCTGCGATCTGGCGGGAGAGAACGACGGTCCCGTCAAGGTGGGCAAAGGTGGTGGCGGGTGCAGGGTCCGTCAAGTCGTCAGCAGGAACGTAAACGCATTGAACGGCTGTGATCGAGCCCTTGTCCGTGGAGGTGATGCGCTCTTGCAGGGCACCAAGGTCAGTGGCCAGGGTCGGCTGGTATCCGACCGCGGAAGGCATGCGCCCGAGAAGCGCGGAGACTTCGGAACCGGCCTGGGTGAAGCGGAAAATGTTATCGATGAAGATCAGCACATCCTGACCTTCGATGTCCCGGAAATACTCGGCGGCTGTCAGAGCGGAAAGGGCCACGCGCGCACGGGCTCCCGGCGGCTCCGTCATCTGGCCGTAAATCAGGGCCGCTTTGGGCAAAACGCCTGAATCCTTCATTTCGTGATAGAGGTCGTTGCCTTCACGGGTTCTTTCACCAACCCCCGCGAAAACGGAAATGCCCCCGTGCTGCATGGCGATATTATTGACCATTTCCATCATGATAACGGTTTTACCGACCCCGGCGCCGCCGAACATTCCCATCTTACCGCCGCGCGGAAAAGGAACCAAAAGATCGATAACCTTTACCCCGGTTTCCAGAACGCGCACCGAGGTATCCTGCTCGGTAAAGGCCGGTGCGACCCGGTGAATCGGCATGGTTTTTTCCATGCTGACCGGCCCCAACCCATCCACCGGCCGTCCGACCACGTTCAGCACGCGGCCCAGACCAGCCTCGCCCACCGGCATCATGATGGGGCTCCCGGTGTCCTTCACCGGCATCCCGCGGACCAACCCATCGGTGACGTCCATGGCGATGGTTCGCACCACGTTGTCCCCCAGGTGCTGGGCGACTTCCACAACCAGATTGTCGGCTTCATCGTTGATTGCCGGGTTGCTGATCAAAAGCGCCGTAAGAATTTCAGGCAACTTCCCCTGTTCAAACTCGACGTCAACAACAGGCCCCATTACCTGCTTTATAAGACCAGTATTCTCTCCCATCTAACAACCTCCTATCAAGCTAAATGCGGTAAATTGGTTACCCCTTAAGCGCTTCGGCACCGCCGACAATGTCCATCAGGTCCGCGGTAATGGCTGCCTGTCGGGCCTTGTTGTACGTGAGCGTCAGGCTGTCGATCATATCGTTGCACGCCTTGGTGGCATTATCCATGGCCGTCATCCGCGCAGCGTGCTCGCTGGTGGAAGTCTCCAAAAGCGCGTTGTACAACTGCACGTAAATATTTCTGGGCAACATTTCGCCCAAAAGCTCTGCGGCCGATGGTTCACATATATGCTCCGGCAAATAGGCCTTATCCTGCTCCTCGACAACCTGCTCCGCGGTTTCAATCGGGGGAATAGGCAGCAACTGTTTGACAGTCGGTACCTGACGCGCCAGGCTGCGAAATTCGGAGTAGACCAGATGCACCTCGTCATAGTCGCCATCAAGGAAACCGTCTATGAGGGTGCGGCCGGAAAGGGATGCGATGTTAAATCCGAAACGCCCGCCCACAATCCCCAAATGGGCGTTCACGACCTCCACCTTGTTTCTTCGGGACCAGTCCCGCCCTTTTCTGCCGAAATTTGTAAAAGAAAACGCGACCCCGTCTTCCGCCCTGGCCTCCACGAACTTAGCGGCGGCAGAGATCAGATTGGTGTTAAAACCGCCGCAAAGACCGCGATCCGAGGTAAGCATGACAACGTGAACCTTTTTGACCTCTTCGCGCGCCACCAGCAACGGGCTCGCCTCTTCACCGGCCTTTTGGGCCAAGCTCCCCAGCACTTCGGCAAACTTGCCGGCGTAGGGCCGGAAGGCTTCCATGGTGGTCTGGGCACCGCGCAACTTGGAAGTCGCCACCATGTTCATTGCCTTGGTGATCTGCTTGGTCTTTTTAACCGCGGCAATTTTTAGTTGGACATCTTTTAAAGTCGCCATATAAGTCAGCCCTTATGCGTTTCTCGAATTATGGTTTGACACCCTGCAGCCATTTCACTTGATGGTGTCTTTGAACTCTTCATCGTAGGCTTTCAAAGCGTCCTTCATCGCCCCGTCCAACGTATCGCTGATGGCCTCCTTTTCTTTGAGCTCGGCGAATATCTGCGGGAAGCGATCCTCGATGAAGGGGTAAAGTCCGGCTTCGTATTTACCGACGACCTCAATCGGATATTTATCGAGAAAGCCGCGGGTCCCGGCGAAGAGGATCATCACCTGTTTTTCCATTGAAAGCGGCTGATACTGAGGCTGTTTGAGAATTTCGACCAGCCGTTGGCCACGGGTGAGCTGGCGCTGGGTGGAGGCATCAAGGTCGCTGCCGAAAGCCGCGAAGGCTTCCAGCTCGCGGAACTGGGCCATATCCAGGCGCAGGGTTCCCGCAACCTGCTTCATGGCCTTGACCTGGGCCGCACCGCCGACCCTCGAAACGGAAAGGCCGACGTTGATCGCCGGCCGCACACCGGCAAAAAAGAGCGCCGGTTCAAGGTAGATCTGCCCGTCGGTGATGGAGATCACGTTGGTGGGGATGTAGGCCGAAACGTCACCAGCCTGGGTTTCGATGATGGGCAGCGCCGTCAGGGAGCCGGCCCCCAGTTCGTCGTTCAGCTTGGCGGAGCGCTCCAGCAGACGGGAGTGGTTGTAAAAAATGTCGCCGGGAAAGGCCTCGCGTCCGGGGGGCCGCCTGAGCAGCAGGGAAACCTGGCGATAGGCAACCGCCTGTTTGGAAAGGTCGTCGTAGATGATCAGCGCATGCTGGCCTTTGTCCCGGAAGTACTCACCCATGGCGCATCCGGCGTAGGGGGCGACGTACTGCAGGGTGGCCGGGTCACTGGCGCAAGCCGCGACCACGGTGGTGTATTCCATGGCGCCTTCGCGTTCGAGGATGGCCACCACCTGGGCAACTGTCGACTTTTTCTGCCCGCAGGCCACGTAAATGCAGAAGACATCGGTGTCTTTCTGGGCGATGATGGCATCCACGGCGCAGGCCGTTTTCCCGATCTGGCGGTCGCCGATGATGAGTTCACGCTGTCCTTTGCCCACCGGCGTCATGGCGTCGACCGCTTTCAACCCGGTGTAGCAGGGTTGATGAACACTTTTACGGGCGATGACACCGGGCGCCACCATTTCCACACGGCGCGTTTCGGCCCCTTCGATGGGCCCCTTGCCGTCTATCGGTTCACCCACGGCGGATAACACCCGGCCGAGGACCGCCTCGCCGACCGGCACCTGAGCGATCCGGCCGGTGCGCTTGACCAGATCCCCCTCCTTGATGTGGAAGTCTTCGCCCATGACGGCCACGCCCACATTGTCCTCTTCGAGGTTGAGGACCAGCCCGAGAATGCCGCCTGTGAACTCTACCAGTTCCATGGCCATGACCTTCTCGAGACCGTAGACGCGGGCAATGCCGTCACCCACCGACAAGACGATACCGGTTTCACTCAACTCGACCTTCTTGTCGTAATCCGTAATCTGCTCTTTGATGATTTGACTTATTTCTTCAGCTCTTAGTTCCATTAGACACTCTCACCCCTCTTTAAAGATTCCCTCATATTGAGTAATTGAGTTCTGACACTACCATCCAAAACAAGATCCCCGATCCTGGTAATAATTCCCCCGATCAGGTCGGGATCCTGTTCCACTTCCAGAATGATATTTCGCCCGGTCTTTTTAGACAGGGCGTCGCGAATCTTTTCAACGGTTTCGGATGAAAGCTCCGTGGCCGACACCAGGCTGGCGCGAGCAATCCCCTTGAGTTCGTCGGCAAGCTTCTGATAAAATTCATTGATACTGCCAAGAAAATTGATACGCCCCTTGTCATACACAAAAAGCAGAAATGAGGACATCACCTTTGAGAGTTCCAGTTTCTCGATCAGGGATTTGAGGACCTCTTTGCGGCCGGCCGCATCGTACAGCGGGTTGCTGAGGGTCCGCCCAAGGGCTTCGTGCTGGGCGACCAGGCCTGCCACGCCGGCCAGCTCCTCTTTGTAAGTCTCCGC
>JBAPYE010000017.1:0-1658 GCA_049284575.1 Desulfobacterales bacterium | reverse complement strand
GGGCTCGATCGCCAGTATGAGGATTTCGGCCAGACCCTCGGGGTTTACGGGCTCGGCAACGGGCCTTTCCTCGTGCTGCCGATCCTGGGGCCCTCGACCGTGCGGGACACCGGCGGGCTCGTGGTGGACGCCGTGGTCTACAGCATGATGGTCTCGGCCATCATCGACGAGCTGGATATGGACAGCAGCGACGAGGACATATTGAAGTACAGCCTGGCCGCCCTGCGGGCCATCGACCTGCGCAGCCGCCAGAGCTTCCGCTACTACCGCACCGGCTCGCCCTTCGAGTACGAGTTGATCCGGATGCTCTACCTGCGCGCACGGCAGATAATGGTGGAAAACTGACGCCGTCAAAGCCCGCCCGCGAGGGCAGAGCAGACGACGTGGATGGAAAAAGAAAAACCAAGATTGGGAAATGATGATGCAGCAAAGTCGCCGCGTTTTTTAAATCCGATCCGCCCGACGGGCCTAACACCTCAACAAAAAGGAGAAAACCCTATGCGTACCAGAATCACCCTCATGACCATCCTGTTGCTGGCCGCTCCCTTGCTGGCCATGGCCGACGAGGCCGCGGAGCTGAAAAAGAAAATCATGTTCGACGAGAAAAAGCTGGTCGTCATGGAAAACATGGAATTCACGGAAGCTGAAGCCAAGGGCTTCTGGCCGGTCTACGAGCAGTATCAGGAAAAGCTGTTTCAGAACAGCCAGAATTTCGGACAGCTGATCATGTCCTATGCGTCCAATTACAATTCCCTGACCGACGAAAAGGCCATGGAGCTCATAGATAAGTACTACGAGGCCCGGAGCGAGCGGCAGAGGATCATGCAGAACTACACCGGTGATCTCAAAAAAGTCCTGCCCGGCCGTAAAATTTTTCGCTACCTGCAGGTTGAAAACAAACTCGAAGCGATTGCCCGCTTCGAAATGGCCAAAGAGATACCCCTGGCAAAACAGCAATAGCAATCGCTTGTAAATCAAGGCGAAAAGCCGGCTCTTGGGGGTGGCACAGCCCCCAGCTTGGAAGATATCGATCCTCTGCAATCGGCGATCTTGGTTCCCTTATGGCGCGGTGGCTGCGATGCGGTCAGCACCCCTGATACTTGCGACGGTTTTCAAACAATACCCAAAAGGTATCTGATCACGGGGTAGAGAAGGTTAGGCGTGGATCCAGGAGAGGTCGGGCTGAGTTCCGTTGAAGTAGTGCTGAAGGGCGTCAACCAGTGTGGGAAAAAGCGGCCGGGACTGCAACCTGCAGGTTTGTCTGACGGAAAGGATTCTTTCCACCCAGCGGTTGCCCTTTTCACTGGCGGTACCCTGGGAGCGCTTTCGCCACAGCACGCCAAAGCGCAGGATTCGTTCCGCGTGATTGTTGGTGGAAGCGACGCCCTCTTTTTCCAAAAAGAGCCACAGGCAGGCAAGCTCTCTTTCCAGATGCCGGGCAAGTCGACCTGCGGCATCCTTGCGATTGCGGTTGAGGGTGATCAGCCGGATGAAGCGGGCATAGAAAGCCCGCCACTGGCCGGGGGTTGGGCGCACCTCGGCCATATGGCACAGTCGCTGAAGCTCGGAGAGCGCCCACTTTCCGAACCGGGCCAATTCCGGATCCGTCTTTTCGGAGATCTCCCGGGCCTTTCGGATGAGGTGGGCCAGGCAGGTTT
>JBAPYE010000016.1:0-3379 GCA_049284575.1 Desulfobacterales bacterium | reverse complement strand
GGACAACGCCCGCGCTCCGGCGCCACTAAAGGCACCGCCCGCGCGACAACGGCCATGGCGCGCATCGCCGCCCTGGTGGACACGCTTTGGGTTCCCCCCGGCAAAGCACCGCCGCCCGGCACGGCCGATCCCGTCCTCCGGGTCCCAGGACCGTCGAAAGCGTCGGCCGCTCCGATTGCTGCTGCGACGGCCGCCGGCGCACCGCCCCCACGGCCCGCCCCGACCGGAACGGCGCCCATCGCGCCGCCGGAAGGATTGGCGGGGGTCCAATGGCGGCCGGAGGTCACCGAACCTGAAGACCTGGCCGAGCTGATCAACGACGTCCTGGTAGACCAGGCCCGGCGACACGGAGTGAATCTGTCATGAACGTCAAACCCGTTTTGGGGGACTGGGAAATCCCCCGCATCGAAGCCATCGACGCCTTCGAGCAGCGCCGCTTCGTGGAGCTCGAGGTGCCCGGCCGCGCGGGCAGCCTCTACCAGGACCTCAATCTTCGGCCCGCCTGGATCGGTCTGCGGGGCAGCCTCTTCGGCGACGAAACGCGCAACGATTTTCTGGAGGCCCTGCGCGAAAAGTTCCGCGCCGGCGAGCCGGTCACCTTCGTGGCGGACATTCTGACCGCCACCGAGGTCCAGTACGTCGTCATCGAGACCCTGGCCGTGGCCCAAAGCGGCAGCCACCCCGACCAGATGGACTACCGCATCGTCCTGCGGGAAAGCCCGCCGCCCCCGCCGCCGCCGGACCCCTTTAGCGGGATCGACACCGGGCTGCTGGGCGATGCCGCGAGCCTGCTGGACAGCGTCACGGGCGCCCTGGATGCCCTGGAAATGCTGGGCGCCATTCCAGACATCAGCGACCCCACCCCGCCCCTGCGCGAGACCCTTTCAGGGGTCGGCTCGGCGTTGACGGGGCTTGCCGACGTTGCAGGGAGTCTCAGCAATCTTTTTGGAGAGAGCGACTAGTCATGCCGACCTTGTTTGAAAATCTGGACCTGTCCCTCGACGCCACGGACCTGGCCAGCCTGCTTCCCGCGCAGGCGGCCAATCTGGCCTCGGTGGCCGGCACGGTCGCCGGGCTGATCGCCGAGCCCCCGGACAGCATCGGGGACTTCGGCCAGGCGCTCAACGAACTGGCTCTGCCGGACGTCGTGGGGGGCGACTTCGGCGCCTTCCTGCAGCGGCTGACGACGGCCCTTCCCGGGGACCTCGGGGAGCTGACCGGGGATCTCAGCACCGGGCTCTCCCAGCTGCAGTCCAGCGTCAGCGGCCAGCTTGCCGGGGTCCTTGAAAATGCACTGGGGGTCTTGCTGGCGCTGTCCCGCCTGACCCAGATGGATTTTGGCTGCATGACAAGCACCGGGCAAGAAACCGCAGCCGGCGCCGTTGGATCCGGCGAAAGCCCCCCGGCGGGCGGCACCGCGAGTGGAGAGCCGGCCGAGTCCGGCGGCATCGCCCAGGCCAACCAGCAGCTTGCAGCCGTCAACACCGCGCTCGGCAATTTTCCCACCCCGTTCACGGTGACCAACCTTCTCGACTGGCTGCGCCGCATAGCGGCGATTCGGCACGAGGTGGCGATCCTGGCCGGCACGATCCCGGTGGTAGACGACATCATCGACCCCCTCAACACCCTGACCGCCTGGCACGCAGCCGACAGCCGCGAGATCCGCGATGACCTGGCCCAGTCGGTCCAGGACCTCACCGCCTTCACGGCGGGTACCGCCGCCGGGCGTCTGAACGCCCTGCAGACCGATATCGCAGCAGCCGCTGCAGCCCTCGACAGCGGCGCTCTGGCGTCGATTGCAGACGGTCTCAGCTCGCGCTTGAACGCGCTTGCGGCCGCCGTCACAGCCGGCGAGATCGGCGCCACCGGCGAGGCCGTTTCCCAGATCCAGGCCAACCTGGACAGCTACGACAGCCTGCGGTCCGCCATGGCCGGCGGCCTGCTGGCGGACCTGGCGGATCTCAGCACCCGCCTGGAAAACCTGGGCGGCGACCTGGCCGATGAAATGGGCCACCTGATATCGGTCCTGCGGCCCAACCCCGCCATCGGCGGCCTGGCCGCTGCCGTTCCGGCAACCGCCGGCGGATCGGAGCTGAGCGCCGCCGTCGAAGCGCAGTTTCAGCCGCTTTCCGACTGGCTCGACGCCCTCTTGTCGGCCCTGGACCTGCAGGCCATCCAGGCGCCCATCCAGACCGCGGCCGACACGGTTCGCGAGGGGGTCGACGGTCTGGAGCAGGGCCTCACTCAGGTCACCGTGCAGGTGCGCGCCGTCTTCGGTCAGGTGGAAAACCTGCTGGATGGCTTCGACACCGCCGCCATGGTGCAAAGCGTGGAGGACGCCATCGACCGCTTTGAAACCGAGCTGACCGGCCGCATCACCGCCCTGTTCGAGCCGGTACGAGCGGCCGTCGCCGGTCTGGTGGATCTGATCAGCGAACAGGCGGGCAATGTGCTGTCCGAGGAAACACTCGCACCCCTGCGGACCGCCCTGGAAGATGCCGTCACTGCGGTGGCCGGCGTGCTGGACGGTGCGGCAGACACCCTGGGGTCCATTCGCGACGCCCTGGAAAAGGTCAAAGACCAGATCGAGCAGCTTTCCTTCGCCCCCCTGACCGACGGCGTGGTGGACGGCCTGGAGTCCATCGCGGACGCGCTCGCCGGCATTGATCCGTCCCTGCTCAACGCTGCCCTGGAAGCCGCCTTGCAGGCCGCCCTGGCCGTGCTGCCCGACGACCTGCAGCCGCTCACCGATCCGCTGATCGACGAGTTCGGCGAATTGGTGGAAAGCGGCCCCGTGCCGCTGGTGGCAAAGGTCAAGGCGCAGCCCGAAAAACTGCTGAAAAAAGTCCAGGCCTTCGAGCCCGCCGCGCTGGTGGGCGAGGTGCTTTCGGAGCCGTTAAACGACCTGATCGCACGGATGCAAGCGTTTCAGCCGAGCAGCCTACTGGCGCCCGTCACGGCCGAGATCGCCAAAATGAAGAGCCGCCTCAAAGCCCAGGCCAGCCCCGGCCGGTTGCTGGGGGCGCTGGAGCCCCCCTTTGACGCCCTGCTCGCCCAGTTCGACCGTTTCAGCCCCGCCGCCCTGGTTCAGCCCCTGGAGAATGCGGTTTCCCAGACCATAGACCGCATGTTGGATGTCCTGCCGGCGGACGAAGTCCTGGACCAGGTGGATGGCGCGCTGAACGCCGTCGGGGACGTTTCCGGGTTCGGGCAGAACCTGGTGCAGATTTTCACGCGCATCACCGAATTGCTGGCGGGACTGGCGGACGCCGAGGCGCAGCTGGACACCTGGACCGCGGGCATCCTCGACAAGGTGGCGGCCATCAACGATCTCGGCCCTCTGCAGGCCCGCTTCGACGCCCTCGCCGCCGCCCTGGAC
>JBAPYE010000015.1:0-3337 GCA_049284575.1 Desulfobacterales bacterium | reverse complement strand
ATCCTCCACAGGTATGAGCCGGTGGCCATCAAGTTCCGCAACAACCGGATCCAGTCCGTCCCCGACGGCAATTCCTGAGGCAGCCCCATGAAGCTTAGCCGCAGCAAGACCTACAAGGCGATTTCGGCGGCCCTCTGGCAGAGCAACCCGATCTCCAAGCAGATTTTGGGCATCTGCTCGGCCCTGGCGGTCACCGTCCAGCTCCAGACCGCCATCGTCATGGGGCTGGCGCTGACCCTGGTGGTGGCCTTCTCCAACCTGATCATCGCGCTCTTGCGCGACCTCATTCCGCGCAACATCCGGATCATCGCCGAGGTGGCCATCATCGCGACCCTCGTGATCCTGGCCGATGAGCTGCTCAGGGCCTTTCTCTACGACATCAGCAAGCAACTCTCGGTCTTCGTGGGGCTGATCATCACAAACTGCATCGTCATGGGGCGGGCCGAAACCTATGCCATGTCCCACGGGCCCTACGACTCCTTCGTGGACGGGGTCGCCAACGGCGTCGGCTACAGCTCGATTTTAATCGGGGTGGCGTTCGTCCGTGAGCTCCTGGGCTCGGGCAAGCTCCTGGGGTTCCAGGTCGTTCCCGGCGTCTTTTACAGCGCCGGGTACGAAAACATGGGGCTGATGGTGCTGGCGCCGGGCGCCTTTATCGCCATCGGGCTTTTCGTATGGCTGGAGCACACCCTCCTGAAGGATTGACAGGGAAGACCGCGATGGAAAACGCAGAGAATTTGATCAGTATCCTGTTGAACTCGGTTTTTGTCGGCAACATCCTGCTGGCCTATTTTTTGGGGATGTGCTCGTTTCTGGCCGTTTCCAAGAACCTGCGGACCGCCACCGGCCTCGGGATAGCGGTGATCTTCGTGCTGACCATCACCGCACCGGCCAACTGGCTGGTCTACCATTTTCTGCTGGCCCCCGGAGCCCTGGCCTGGGCGGGGTTGCCGGAGGTGAACCTGAGCTTTTTGCGGCTGGTGCTCTTCATCGCCGTGATCGCCGGCATGGTCCAGGTGGTGGAGATGGTCATCGACCGCTTTTCACCGCTGCTCTACAACAACCTGGGGGTCTTTCTGCCGCTGATCACCGTCAACTGCGCCATCCTGGGAGCTTCCCTGTTCATGGTGGAGCGCGAGTACACCTTTGCCGAGACCGTGGTCTACGGCTTCGGGTCGGGTTTCGGCTGGATGCTGGCCATCGTGGCCATGGCCACCGTGCTCCAAAAGCTGCGCTACGCCAATGTCCCCGAGGGGCTGCAGGGATTTGGGATCAACATGATCGTGACCGGCCTGATGGCCATGGCCTTCATGATCTTCTCGGGAATCATGCTATAGGAGCCCATCGATGTCGATCTATCTCATCAGCCTGGCGGTTTTCGGCGGGGTGGTCTTTTTCCTGGTGGGGGTCCTGCTGCTGGTGGAAGCCAAGGTCACCCAGAAGGGCGACCGCACCATCGTGATCAACGACGACGAAAAAAGCATCCGCACCCCGGTGGGCCGCACCCTGCTGGCGGCGTTGACCGAAAACGAGATCCTGATTCCCTCGGCCTGCGGCGGCCAGGGCACCTGCGGGACCTGCAAGTGTGTGGTCACGGCCGGCGGTGGGGACATCCTGCCCACCGAACTGTCGCTCGTGGGGCGTAAAGAGCGCTTGCAGGGCGTGCGGTTGGCCTGTCAACTGAAGGTCAAGGAAGACCTCAAAATCCGGCTTCCCGACGAGATTTTCAATATCCGCAAATACGGCGCGACGGTGGTGTCCAACGAAAACGTGGCCACCTTCATCAAGGAGCTCCAGCTGCGGTTGGACCCGGGCGAGAAGATGCCTTTTGAGGCCGGCGCCTACGTTCAAATCGACATCCCCGAGTTCCAGGCCGCTTTCGAAGCGTTCAACATCGACAAGCGCTACCGCACCGCCTGGGACCGCTTCGGCCTGCTGAAGCTAAAAGCGCGGGCCGAGGAACCCTGCTTCCGGGCCTATTCGCTGGCCAACCCGCCCAGTGAAGAACTGCTGCGCTTTACCATCCGGATCGCCACCCCGCCGCCGGGGACCGATGCCCCGCCGGGTATCGGCTCATCGTTCGTCTTCAGCCTCAAACCCGGAGACCGCGTGACGATCAGCGGTCCTTACGGCGATTTTTTCGTCGCCCCCACCGAGCGCGAGATGTGTTTCATCGGCGGCGGCGCCGGCATGGCGCCCATGCGCGGCCACATCCGCCACCAGCTGGAGACCGAGCACACCGAGCGCCGGATCACCTTCTGGTACGGGGCCCGATCGCGCCAGGAGATGTTCTACGACGAGGAGTTTCAGGATCTGGCGCGCCGGCACCCCAATTTCTCCTACCACGTGGCGCTCTCCGAACCCCAGCCCGAAGACAACTGGGAGGGCCCGGTGGGCTTTATCCACCAGGTGGCCTACGACCTGTACCTCAGCCGCCACGAAGACCCGACGGAAATCGAATACTATCTTTGCGGCCCGCCGATGATGCTCAGCGCGGTCCAAAAAATGCTGGACAGCCTGGGGGTCGAGCCGGAAATGATCAGCTACGACGAGTTCGGCTGAAAAAGGCCCGGGCGGGGCGCTGGGTCCGCCCCGCCCGGGTGTGGGGGTGATTTAGAGAAAGATTTTTTCCGGCGGGCGTCTTTCCGGCACGTAGGCGTGGGGAATTTTCTCCTCGTTCCACTCCTTGGAGACGTAGAGATTGCAGTAGCAGCTGCCGTATTCCTCAACATCGGGGGTGCGGTAGACGCACGGGCAGATGATGTCACGGTCGTTTTGCTTGTCGCCCGAAACCAGCCGGCAGGGGCAGCCCATGTAGCCGTAGCGCTCCTTGTTGAAGAGCAGCGCCGTCATCAGATCCATGACCCGCTCGCGGTCTTTGTTGAAAAAATAGCCTTTGGGTTCCTGGCTCTTTTTGAGCATCTCGTAAAGTTCTTCAGCATCCATCACAGTCCAAGCGCCTCCTTGATTTCGTCTTCCTTGTAGCCCACGATGACCTTCTCACCGATGATGATGGTCGGAAACGAACATTTGGGGTTGAATTTCTTCACGTCCTCCACGATCGCGGCGCGCTCCTCACCGTCCAGGGTGTCGACATCGACAAATTCGTACTTGACCGTGCACTCGGCTAGAAATTTTTTGGTTGCCTTGCAGTGGCTGCAGGTGCTGAGCGAATAAACTTTGACGGGTTTACTGGCCATAAGGTCTCTTCCTTTCATTATCCGTCCGCAAATGGGTGGTGATGGCCTCTCGGCCAATTGGATAGTATAGATCCCACTCGAATTCAATCTATTTTGGGCGCGACGCGCGCCGCAGCAACATCGGCGGGCCGCCATCA
>JBAPYE010000014.1:0-1988 GCA_049284575.1 Desulfobacterales bacterium | reverse complement strand
TTTATTGACGAGCTCGATGCCCTGGGCAAGGCCAGGGGTGTCGGCATGACCGGCGGCCATGACGAGCGCGAGCAAACATTGAACCAGTTGTTGGTGGAGATGGACGGCTTCGATCCCCAGGTCGGTGTGATCCTGATGGCCGCGACCAACCGGCCCGAGATTCTTGACCCGGCCCTGCTTAGACCCGGCCGATTCGATCGCCAGGTACTGGTCGATCGGCCCGATAAAATCGGACGCGAGGCGATTATCAAAGTTCACATGCGCAAGGTCAAAGCGGGTCAGGATGTTGACCCGCAAAAGATCGCCGGGATGACGGCCGGCATGGTCGGCGCCGACTTGGCCAACCTGGTCAACGAAGCGGCCCTTTTGGCCGTGCGACGCGACAGAGAAGAGGTCGGCATGGCCGAATTCGAGGAGGCGGTCGAGAGGCTGGTGGCCGGTCTCGAAAAAAAGAACCGCCTGATCAACAAAAGTGAAAGAGAAATCGTGGCCTACCATGAGATGGGGCACGCCATCGTGGCTCAGAAACTGCCGGGAACCGACCCGGTCCGTAAAATAACGATCATCCCAAGGGGCATCGCGGCCCTCGGCTACACCATGCAGGTTCCCACCGAAGACCGCTTCCTCATGAAAAAAACCGAATTGTTGAACCGCATCGCCACACTGCTCGGGGGACGGGCGGCGGAAGCGATCATTTTCGAGGATATCTCCACCGGTGCGCACAACGATCTCTCGCGGGCCACCGACATCGCGCGCAGTATGGTCAAGGAATACGGCATGAGCGAACGGGCGGGACAAGTCTATTTCGCGCGCGAAAAACGGAACCAGTTCCTGAATGTTCCGGGTTTCAGCGGATCGGAAGAATACAGCGAGACCACAGCCGAGATGATCGACGAGGAAGTCAGGGACATCATTCAACAGCAGTACGCGGTGGCGCTTGAGATCTTGAATAACAAGCGGCCGCTGCTGGAGAAAGGGGCTAGGTTGCTGCTCGAAAAGGAAACCATTAGCGGCGAAGAGCTGGCGGACCTGGATGGGAAAGTCGTTCCAACCGAAGTTTAACCCTTGCATTTTGATCGAGAACGGGATTTTATTAAGAATCAGCGGGCATTTCAAGCGGGAATATCCATCCCTTCAACAGTCTATGCGGCAGCAGTCCTTACAGGAGGCCCAGTCATGGAAGACAAAATCAAGATCGGGATTAGCCAATGCCTTCTGGGGGATAACGTCAGATGGAACGGTGGCCACTCGCGGAGCCGTTTCATAACCGATACCCTGTCCCTTTACGTCGAGTTCGTGCCGGTCTGCCCCGAGGTAGAAGCCGGATTTCCCATCCCGAGAGAGACTTTCAGGTTGATCGGCGATCCGGATCGCCCGCGTCTGGTGACTTCGAAAACCAAGGTCGATCACACCGAGCGCATGCGCCGCTGGGCCGAGCAACGGGCCGAAGCGCTCGAAAAGGAAAACCTCTGCGGATTCATTTTTAAAAAAGATTCCCCCAGCAGCGGCCTGCTTCGGGTAAAGGTATACAATGAAAAGGGGATGCCGGAAAAAAAAGGCGTCGGCTTGTTTGCGAAAGCCTTCACTAAAAGGTTTCCACGGATACCGGTGGAAGAAGACGGACGGCTGAACGATCCGGCGCTCAGGGAAAATTTCATCGAACAGATCTTTACCCTCAAGAGATGGCGGGAGACCTTGGAAAAAGAAAAAAGCATGGGGCGTCTGGTCGATTTTCACACCCGTCACAAACTCCTGCTCCTCTCCCACAGCACGAGCCATTACCGGGACATGGGGAAACTGGTCGCGCAAGGCAAAGCGCTGCCCATGGAAGCGCTCTATGACCACTATGAAAACCAGTTGATGGAGGCCTTGCGCCTGAAGACGACCGTCAAGAAAAATGCCAATGTCCTCCACCACCTTTTGGGTTATTTCAAGAAAGATTTGTCGGCCGACGAAAAACAGGAGGTGCTCGAGATCGTCGACCAATA
>JBAPYE010000013.1:0-5100 GCA_049284575.1 Desulfobacterales bacterium | reverse complement strand
CGCTGCCATTGCGGGGGAGGTGTCGGCGCTGTTGGTGGAACTGGCGCCCGTCATGACGGCCCTGGGCAGCGTGACCTGCGGCCGCTGCTTGTCATCCTGCTGTGAGCGGGCCCGGGTCTGGTTTGATTTTCGCGATCTCCTGGTCCTGCACCTCACCGGGCAACCGTTGCCGTCGCATCAGCTGCGGCCGCACCTGCACGCCCCTTGCCGGTATCTGGGTGCTGCGGGCTGCCGGCTGCCCCGGCGCCTGCGGCCCTGGGTGTGCATCTGGTACCTCTGCCCGCTCCAGACGACCGTGCTCGACCGCGAACGCCTCAGCGCGGTTCGCCGGTGCCTGGAGACCGTCGGAAAGTTGCGCCGGGAAATGGAGACGGCGTTTATCCGCATCACCATCTGAAGGGAGTTCCATGGCTGTGAACACAGTCGCCTCGCGCAGCCAAAAATTACGGGTTTTTATCCCCTTTGCCCTGGGCTATTTTCTCTCCTACATCTACCGCGTGGTCAATGCCGTCATCGCGCCGGACCTGGCCGCAGACCTGGGGGTCGGGTCCGCCGGGCTGGGGCTGCTTACGGCGGTCTATTTTCTGACCTTCGCCGCCTTCCAACTGCCGCTGGGGGTGCTCTTGGACCGGTTCGGGCCGCGGCGGGTGGAGGCCGTCCTGCTGATTTTCGCCGGCAGCGGCGCCCTAGTTTTTGCCACCGCCGAAACCACCACCGGGCTTGCCGTTGGGCGGGCGCTGATCGGGCTGGGGGTTTCGGCCTGCCTGATGGCCGCCTTCACCGCCTTTGTTTTATGGTTTCCCCGTCAGCGCCTGCCGGGCATCAACGGGCTCCAGTTGGCCGCCGGCGGCTTGGGGGCGGTGACCGCCACGGCGCCCGTGCAGGCCGCGCTGCAGGTGACCGACTGGCGCGGCGTTTTTCTGATTTTGGGGGGGGTGACCCTGGCCACCGCCGTCGGCGTCTATCTGGTGGTGCCCGAGGGGCGCCCGCCCGACGGCGGTGCCAGGCTGCGGTCGCAGCTCAGGGGTATTGCGACGGTGTTCACCAGCCCGGTCTTCTGGCGCATCGCCCCCTGGTGCACCTTTTCGCAGGCAACCTTTCTCGCCATCCAGGGCTTGTGGGCGGGTCCCTGGCTGCGGGACGTGGGCGGGCTACAGAGGGCTGCCGTGGCGCAAGTGCTGTTCTGGGTGGCGCTGGCGATGGTGGTCGGCTTCATCGTTCTGGGGCGCTTCACCCAGTGGCTCGGCCGGCGCGGAACTTCAGTGCGCAGCGTGGCCGCCGCGGGCATGGGCGTCTTCATGGGGACCCAGGTTCTGGTGATCCTGGAGGTGCCGCTTCCGCCGCTGCTTGTGTGGGGTGCTTTCGGGCTCTTCGGCACCAGCGGCATCCTGTGCTACGCTGACCTGACCCAGCGGTTTCCGGACACTCTCTCCGGCCGGGTCAACACCGGGCTCAACCTATTGGTGTTCGTGGCGGCGTTTGCCGCCCAGTGGGGGATCGGCGCCGTGATCACCCTCTGGCCTCTCGGTCCTGCCGGCGGGTACGCTGCCGCGGGCTACCAGGCCGGTTTCGGCGTGATGCTCGGGCTGCAGGTCCTCGCGGTGATCTGGTTTTGGCGGGCGGGTCGGGTCGCCAAAAAACCGGTTTGAATTTTTTGGGGGCATCGGCGTTTTTTGCCGCGGCCGCCGCCTGCGCGCAGAATCTTTGACTGTCGGATGATCCCCTGTCAAGGCAGGTGTTGATGCCCATGGAACTGTCCAATTCACTCAAAAAGGAGCCCCTTGCCGTCTCCGTCGAGGCCCTTGCGGGGCTGATTGCGGCCGCCCAGAACCCCAGCGGCGAAATTCCCTGGGGCCCGGGCGACAAGACCGATCCCTGGGATCACATCGAGGCCGCCATGGGCCTGCAGGTGGGCGGCTGTCTGGCGGAAGCCCGCCAAGCCTTCCACTGGCTGGCGCACGCGCAGCTTCCCGACGGCAGCTGGTACCAGGCTTACCGCGATGGACGGCCCGCCAAGCGGGCCCGTGAAGCCCATCATGCCGCCTACATCGCCGTGGGGCTTTACCATCACTACCTGGTGACCGGGGACTCGGCTTTTTTAGACCAGATGTGGCCCACCCTCTGCGGTGGCATCGACTTCGCCCTGGGCCTGCAGGCCCCCGGCGGCGAAGTCCACTGGGCCGTCAGTCCGGCCGGAAAAGTGGACCCCATGGCGCTCTTGACCGCTTCTAGCTCGATTTTCATGAGCCTCAAGTGCGCCCTGGCGGTGGCGCGCGTAGTGGGGCGCCCCCGGCCCGACTGGCGCATCGCCCTGGGGCGCTTGGGGGAGGCCATCCGCCGGCGCCCCCACTGCTTCAACATGGCCAAGTCGCGCTTTTCGATGGACTGGTTTTACCCGGTCCTGGCCGGGGCGGTGACCGCTTCGGCCGCCGAAAGTCGCATTCGGCGCTCCTGGAAGAAATTCGTCGTCGAGGGCCAGGGCGTGCGCTGCGTTTCCGACCGGCCCTGGGTCACCATCGCCGAGACCTGCGAGTTTGTGCTGGCGCTGGCAGCCATCGGGCGGCGCGACCTGGCCGAGATGATTTTCGGTTGGATCAGCAGCAAGCGCTATCCTGACGGAGCGTTCTGGTGCGGTTTCACCTTCCCGGAGATGGTGGTCTGGCCCACGCAAAAGACCACCTGGACCCATGCGGCCGTTTTGCTGGCGGCCGACGCGCTCTTCACCCTCACGCCCGCCGGTTGCCTTTTTGACCATCGATTTTGGGTTCATCGGCCGGCGTGATGTCGCCGGAGGGGGGAGCTTGAGAAGAGACCATCGGCCCTACGCGGTTAAAAAAGCCTACCTGCGCTTCCAAAAACTTTACGCCCGCCACTTCCTGAAACCCCAGTTCGCGCGGGTGGGAAAGGGTTCCTTTTTTATCAAGCCTTGGCACGTGGAGGTTTTCGGCGGCCCCGTGACCCTCGGGGACCACGTCACGATCATTGCCACCGCCGACCGCAAGGTCCGGCTGGCGGTCTGGTCGGACCGGCCCGAGCGTGGCGCCATCCGGGTGGGGGACTGCAGCCTGCTGTGTCCGGGGGTCAGGGTCAGCTCGGCGGCCGCGGTCAGCATCGGTTCCAGCTGCATGCTGGCCAGCGGGGTCTACATCACCGACGGGGACTGGCACGGGCTCTACGACCGGATTTCAATCGGCCGCTCGCAGCCGGTCAGCCTGGCACAAAACGTCTGGGTGGGCGACAGCGCCATCATCTGCAAGGGGGTCGCCATCGGCGCCAACAGCATCATCGGGGCCGGCTCGGTGGTGGTCGGTGACATCCCGGCCAATGCCATCGCCGCCGGCAACCCCGCCCGGGTGATGAAGCTGCTGGATCCCGCTGCGCCGCTGACCACCCGGGCCGACTGGTACGCCAATCCGGCGCGCCTGGCGCGGGAATTGGAAACCCTGGAGCGCACCAACCTGGCGCGCAACACCCTCGGTCACTGGCTGCGGACCTTGCTTCTGCCTCTCAGGGGCGATTGAGGGCGTCGTTTTCGGCGACGCGCCCGAAGGGCATCCACAGGGCGTAGACCCCGTCTTCCAGACTGGCCTTGACCGGCAGCCCCCCCTTTTCGAAGACCTTGAGCATATTACGGTTGGAGGAGAGCACATCGGCGTGAAACCCCTGGATGCCCCGCTGGCGGGCCAGGCGGATCAACATGCGGTAGAGGTAGGTGCCGATGCCCAGGCCCTGGTAGGCTTCGTCGACCACGAAGGCCACGTCGGCCTTGGCGCCCTGAAGGTCCCGGGCGAAGCGGGCCTCGGCGACGATGCGGCCCTCGCCGGCCCCTCCCGCCACCCCGACGATGGAGAGCGTGTCGCTGTAGTCCACGTTGACATAGGCCTGCATCTTGGCATGCGGCATGGTCTTGAGGGGGGTGAAATAGCGGTAGTAGACGGCTTTGTCCGAGAAGCGGTAGAACAGGCGGCGCATCTCCTCCTCGTCCGAGGGGCGGATCGCGCGAAAGCGGATCTGGACGCCGTTTTTGAACGTGTGGGTGGCCTCGATCTCGGACGGATAGAGATGGGCGCTTTGGGCCAGAAAAATCTGGTCGGGGTAAAGGATGTGGGCGGCCTTGGCCTGGGCCACCAGCGCGGGGCGATCGTCGGGGTGGGCGATGTCGATCAGGGCCTGGGCGCGTTCGCGCACGGTGCGGCCGGTGAGATGCGCCACCCCGTATTCGGTGACCAGCATGGCCACCGATTCCGACAGCCCGAACTGATTGGGCAGGGCCGCCACCGAGACCCGGATGTTCGGGCTTCCCATGCGGTTGCGGCTGGGCAGGGCGAAAATCGTGCGTCCACCCGTCGAGAGGTCTGCGCCGTTGGCAAAGTTGATCGCCTCGGCGGGGCCGGCGATGTTGCCCTTGCCGAAGTGCAGCGCGATGCGCCCCGAGAGGTCCACCCGTCGGGCCGGCAGGATAGCCATAAAGCGCGGGTTGTTGCCGATCTGAAGGGGGTCGAAGACCTTTTCGATGCTCTGGAACTCCACCAGCGGGTTGCGGTCCAGCCAGGCCAGCAGCTCAGGCGTGCCGAAGGCATAGGACACCAGCGATTTGCCGCGGAAGATCTCCTTGTGGCGGTTGGTCACCGCGCCGCTTTTGACGAGATCCATCAGGGCGTCCGTAAAAAATGAGGAGTGGATCCCCAGGTGGCGTTTGCCCATCAGGCGGTGGGCGAGGGCATCGTAGAGTCGGCCGAGGGAAAAGGCCAGGCAGCTCCCGTTTTCGATCACCGAGGCGATGTTGCCCGCCAGGTGGTCGTAGACCTCGTCCACCGCCCAGCGGTCAAAGTAGATGGGCGGTTCGGTGGCCTCTACCAGCAGATCGAAATCCGAGACCGGCACGAAGGTGTCACCCATCGTGACCGGGATGTCGGGGTTGATCTCCCCGACCACCAGCGAGGCCTGTTCCATGGCCTGCTGGGCCGCGTCCACCGCCACCCCCAGGCTACAGTAGCCGGCCTCGTTGGGGGGGGTAATCTGAACAAAGGCGACGTCGATGGAAAGCCAACCGGATGCGATCAGGTGGGGGATGCGGTAGAAGCGGCAGGGGATCAGGTC
>JBAPYE010000012.1:0-1765 GCA_049284575.1 Desulfobacterales bacterium | reverse complement strand
GCTCTACACCATTCTCGTGTATGTTTTCATGTTCACCCCGATTGTCGCCGTCATTATGCTCTCCTTCAATCCGGAACAGTTCGGCTCTTTTCCGATGAGGGGATTCAGTTTCAGGTGGTACGTCAAGTTGGCCCAGAACAGCAGTATCCTAACGGCTTTCAAGAACTCACTGGTCCTCGGTTCACTGACGGCAGTGCTGGTAACCGCAATCGGCATCCCTGCAGCCATGGCATTCGTCCGATACGACTTCAGGGGCAAAAACGCCCTCAACACGCTGCTGCTGGCACCGATCATGATTCCCGAGGTGGTTCTCGGTGTGGCCCTTTTACTCTTCATCCGCTGGCTGCAACAGCCCAAAAGCTTTATCCTGCTGCTGATCGGTCACGTGGTCATCACACTGCCCTACGTGCTGCTGGTCATGCAGGCCCGACTGGTGGGAATCAAGCGCGAATATGAAGAAGCCGCCCTGACGCTGGGGGCCAACGCATTTCAAACCTTCAAAGACATCACTCTGCCGCTGTTGATGCCGGCGATTCTGGCCGGTATGCTGTTCGCCTTTACGATTTCATTCGACGACGTGACCGCCACCCTTTTCTGGGCCACCGCCCAGAACCAAACGGTGCCGGTCAAAATCTTCGGTATGCTGCGCAACTCCATCAGTCCCGAAATCAACGCTCTTGGTGCGGTGATGATTTTTTTGACCATTTCGATACCGCTTCTGGCTGGGACCATTTCCCGCAGGTTTGCGAGGGACCGTGAAAAGTAATTAATTCATGCGGCCGAGAGGTTGGCCCATACAAAACGACATAAATAATTGCGTGGACATACACAGCGTTCTGCCTGATTGACCGTAAAAATAAGTTTTAAAACCGATGATACAATTGGCTTGCGCGCTATTATTTCGACGCTGTGTATAAATGGATGGACACAAGACGAAGGGAGGACGACATGGAAAAACAATTGAGTGAAAAATTGGACAATCTGCAAGAACGGTACCGGGAAGGCAAAATCAGCCGGCGGGATTTTATCGGTATGATCGGCGTGGCGGGTGCTGCACTCGGGTTGCTGGGCGGACCCTTCGGCTCCTTTGCCCGCAGGGCTTGGGCCGCCGAGTCCATCCGCTTCGACGGTTGGGGTGGCGTGGTTTCCGAAGCGTTCAAGAAATACGCCTTCGAGCCCTTCACCAAGGAAACGGGGATTACAGTCGTGGACGGAGAATTCGGTGACATGGACACCTACCTGACGCGCGTCAAAGCCTCGTTTCCGCCGGGGGGCGAGTTCAACCTGGCCCATTTGAGTGGTGTCTTCGACTATGCCCGCTACATCGGGCTGGGCTACGGCGCCACGCTCGACGAGAGCAAAATCCCCAACCTAAAAAACGTCATGCCGGCCATGGTCAAACCTTACAAAGCCATATCGAAGGGCTCGTTGTCGGCCGTCCCGTATGACCTCGGCCAGACCGGCATTGCCTATAACACAAAGCATATCAGCAAAGGCAAGGCCGAAAAACTCGGTGCATCTCTTTTGTGGGACAAGGAACTCGACAAGAAACTGGGGAGTTGGGGCGACTGGCGCACCAACATCTGGTATGGTGCATTGCACACCGGTCAAAATCCCAACGACATCAAAGACCTGAAAGCGGTGTGGGACGCTCTGCGCCAGCAGCGCGACATGGTCAAGAAGTACTGGGCCTCCGGCGCGGAGCTCATGAGTCTGTTGGCCAACGAGGAGATATACGCTACCGTCGCCTGGTCCGGCCGTGTGG
>JBAPYE010000011.1:0-3186 GCA_049284575.1 Desulfobacterales bacterium | reverse complement strand
CCCTTGGCGGTGGCCACCACGACCCAGTAGGGCTGGGGAAAGAGCGCCAGCCGAAGGCCGAAGTCCACCCGGTAATAGCCCATCACCCCGGCCTCGTCGATGGTGAGTTGGGCCGCGGCCAGGGCCTTGCCGGACGGGCTGCCGTTCCAGTCCTCCTGAAGCTCCACCCGGAGGTCCGTTCCGGCCGCGTGGGCCAGCAGCGGCAGGCCCAATCCGGTGGCCGTCAGGGGGGCGCCAGGGGTGACCTGAACCGCCGCCCGGCGTTCGGCTGCCAGTGCGATACCGTGGGCCGCATCCCCCAAGGGGTGCTGGCCGTCTGACCCGCTCACCGCCATCGCCGGATTGGCGCCGAAGGCTGCCGCTACCCTCAGAGAAACCGCTTCCACCAGGGCGCCGGGGTGCAAGCAGACGTCAACGCGGCGGGTGGCGGCCTTTCCGCCGGGAAACCGGAGGCGGATTTTCTCCCCGCTGGGCGCGGCGCTTTCCTGGGCGCAGAGGGTTTGCCGCGTCAGGTGGTAGTGGACAGCGAGGCTGTTGAGCTTCACCTGGCAGGGGGCGTCGGATTCTATTACCAAAGGCACCTGCAGTCGGTCGGGAAGGACCGCTGCGGTGCCTTTTTTTTTGGCCTCTTCCCGAAGCGCTGTGAGATGGTCGTCCAGCAGGGCCTGCAGGGCGTCGGCCAACAGTTCGCCCCCCTTGCCGTTCGCGTCGGCGTTGGGGGCAGTGTCGCGGATCTCACCGGGAAGCTGCCAGAAAAGCCGGATGCTGCTGGTGTCATCGATCACGCTGCCTGGGGCGGCGAGGCCGATGCGCGGGCCGGTGGGGTAGCAGCGCAGCACCACGGCCGTCAGGTCTTCGGGGGCCAGCGCCAAAGTGCCGCCGCCGGCGTTTACCAGTCGGACGGCAAAGTCGGCGCTGATGAATTCGGCCTCCAGTTCGGTGCCGTTGGGGGCGCTGGCCGTGGCCTCGGGGGCGACGGCATCCCCGTCCATGCGGTAAAACCGGATGTCGCCGGCGGTCTTCAGGGCGGGGCCCATTTCCCATCGCTCCCCGGCGTATTCGACTGTGCCGATCTCCCATTCCTTGGCTGCCTGGGCCCCCGCCGAAGTACCGGCGATTGTTTCCGCCCCGCGGCCGGGGGCATGTTCCGCCGCAAAATAGGGCCTCCCGCCGTGGGAGCGGATGGCGACCCGGGCGATTTTCCAGGGCCTTTCCAAGCGCACCCGCACGGCCTGCGCCAGGGCGGGCGTCCGGTCCAGCGCCGCCGAAATCGGGCTTGCCGCGGAGACGGCGTTGTGGTCGTGCGCCAGAAAGGTCGTTGAAAACGCGGTCTTGTCGCGGTCCACTACGATTCGATCCGGCTGGCCGCCGGTCTTGAAATCCAGCAGGAGCACCTCGCGGTAAAACTGACCCCCGCTGCCCGCAACGGCCGTGGTGAGGTTTCGGCCGGCTGCGCCGCCGGGAATATCGGTGATGGAAAGTTGCATGCATCAGCCTCGCGGGGTCGTCCTGAAGCGTTCGTATTCGGTCTGAAAGTTTTTGTAATCGGTGCTGAATTTTCGAAAGTTGGTTTCGAAGCCGCGATAGGTGGCGGTGAAGGTCCTCAGGTCGGTGTTGACCCGCTGCAGATCTGAAGCGAATTTGCCGTAATCGGTGCGGAAGGCTTGGTAGGCGCCGGCAAAAGTTTGGAAATCGGCGGCGAACTTGTCGTAGTCGGCCCGGAAGGTTTCCAGCGCGGCGAGGCTGGCGCCGCTTGTGGTCCGAAAGTCAGCGTAGCTGCGGCCGAAGTCCTTGTAGCGGCTGCTGAAGTCGGCGTAGTCCTGGGCAAAGCGGGTGAAGTCGCGGGCAAAGACGGTGTAGTTTTCGGAAAACCGCCCGTGGTTCTGGTTGAACTCGGCAAAATTGCGGCTGAAGGCGCCGTAGTCGCGGTTGAAAACTTCGTATGCCTGGGAGAAGCGGGTGTAGGTGGTGCTGAAGGTTTGGTAGTCCCGGCTGAAAATGGTGTAGTTGCTGTTGAAAGCGGCGTAGCGGTTGGAAAAATCGGTGAAGCGCGCATTGAACGTGCCGAAGTCCGTCCGAAACCGCGTTATTTCGGCCGTGAATTGCTCGTAGTCCCGGCGGAAGGTGCCGTAGTCGATCTCGCTGTTGCCAAGGCGGGATTCGAGCCCCGCCAGGCGGTCGGCCAGTGCCCCGCTGACCCCGATTTGAGCGACTCGGCTGTCCACCGTTTTTTTGAGGTTGGTGGTCGCCCGGCTGACCGTGGCCAGGGTCCCCATGCCGGCGGCCCCGATGTTGCGGTGGGCGATGTTCAGGGTGGGCATCAGGGTCAGCTGGGTGTCCAGCGGCAGTTGCGGCAGGCGGGTGGCCATGAAGTGGCGGATGGTGCCCTCGGCCACCTTTTGGCCGACGATCTCACCGGCCCGGCCGCGCTGGCTGGCCACGTAGCCGTGAACGCTACTCAGCAGTCGATCCAGCAGCGTGTCCTTGTCGGTTTCGCCGTTCCGGATCCGCTCAAACTCGCCGCCCAGGCCGTTCCTCTGGCTTATGAGGCCCGCGTAGGCCTGGAACCAGGGGCCGACCCAGTCCTTGAGGCGCACTCTGCAGGCGGCCGCGGCGGTGACCATGGCCGCATCATCGTCGGGGTGAACCAGGGCGGTCACCAGGGCGTCGTGAAAGCGCCAGTGGTTGAGCAGCGCCCGGGTGTTGACGGTGTCCGAAACGCGCTCGCGCCACGTCTGGAAATAGATGTCCACGGCCCCGCGCAGCTCGGAATTGCGCTCTAGACCGTAAGCCGCCGCCATGTTTTGCAGCCCCGCAAGGGTGTCGAGGGGTGTGGCGGCGGACGGGTTCAGGCCGCTTAACGCGGTTTCCAGGGCGGCTTGCTGGGCCTGGGTGAGCGCTTCGCAGGTGGGGGCCCGCAGGGTCATCCGCGCCTCTCCGAGCGGATTGGTGCGCAGGCTCAGGACGGGCCCGAACTGCATGCCGAAGCCCGCAAACGACTGGAGGTTGCCCCAGCTGGCGGTCAGGGTGAGGGCCGCATTCGGCCGCGGCTTCCCCGAGGCCGCGTCGCTTACCCCCACCAGCAGGTGAAGCGGCTGCCCCAAAAATCCTGTGTCCCGCACCGGGCGCAGCGCCACCCTGAAGCCGGTGCCGCTGGCGGCCTGCAGCGCGGCAACAGCGTTGCGC
>JBAPYE010000010.1:0-7734 GCA_049284575.1 Desulfobacterales bacterium | reverse complement strand
GGTGCGCAGGGCCGTCACGGTTGCGACGGAACGGGTGTCGGGGTCGCTGCGGTCCTCGGGGGATGCGCCGTCGCTGCCATCAAAGCGGGTCAGGACCAGGGTCAGGTAAAGTGGGGATCGCATGGATTCGGGAACCATCTTTTTGGGGGCACCGTCAGGGTGAAACCAGGCTGGAGGCCACGTTCACCGCTGCGGGAATCAGGTTTTGGGCCAGCATAATCGCTTCGGTCTGTTGCCAGGCCGCCGCATCGATCCGCCCGATGACCGATTCGGCGGTGGGCCGTACCATCTGACGGGTAATGTCCAGCTGCTGCCGCAGCAGGGGCAGGGCGGTATCCCGGTCGTGGCGCTGGATCATGGCCAGGACCTGGTCGGCATTGGCCGGATCCAGTGCGCGCCGCCAGCCTTCAAGCAGCGCTTTAAGAAATTTTTGGACGATCTGGGGATGCTGCTCCAGGGTGGCGCGCGTGGTGATCACCGAATTGGCCACGAAGCGAACGCCGGCCGCGGAGGGGTCGAAAAAGGCCGCCGTTTCACCGGCGCGTTGCAGCTTATCTTCGATGATCACCCCCTGGGCGTTGCGGTAGACCGGCCAGAGGTCGACCCGGCCCTCGTAAAACGGGGTGTAGTCATAGCGCACGCTGAAAAGGGCCACGTCCTGTTCGCTTAAGGCATGCTCGGCCATGAGGGCCTTCATGATGGTCTCGTCGTTGCCGCCGAAGGTGACCCCCAGGGTCTTGCCCCTGAAGTCGGCCGGGGTTTCGAACCGGTTGCGGTCCGGGCGATAGATCCACTGCAGGGGGTTTTGCTGGAAGAGCTGCGCGATCACCACCACCGGAGAGCCCTTGGCAAGCGCCCGGATGACCTGGTCGGCGGAGGCAACGCCGAACTGGGCGTGCCCCAGTTCCAGCTCCTTGATGGCGTCCTTTTCCGGTCCGCCGGGTTTGACGGTCACCTGGAGGCCTTCAGCCGCGAAGAGCCCCTCGGCCTCGGCATAAAGATCGCCGACCACACTGACGTTGAAAAGCCATTTGAGACGGTAGCTAAGCGGGCCCAATTCCCCTTCCGGCGGGCGGCAGCCGCAGAAAACCGCCGCCGAGGCCAGTACAGTGATGACCAGGCGCTTGGCGACGAAGTGGGCGCGCATCAGAGGGTTCCTCCTGTGGGCAGCACGAGTTTGTGTTGCAGCCAAAACCCGATCCTTTCCAGAAGGGCCAGGTAAAGCGAGGTGAAAATGCCGATCAGGAAAAGGGCCACCAGCACCTTGGCAAGGTCGCTCTGGTAGAGGGCGATGCGCAGGCTGTAGCCGATTCCGGCATTGGCGCCGAAAAATTCGGCCACGATGGTGCCCACCATGGCGAGGGTGGCGCTGCCGGCGATGACCGTGATCAATTTGGCGTTGTTTTCAAAGGCCCGGATTTTGACTTCCAACTGCCAGCGCATCCGGCCGGTCATGGTGTAGAAGTGCTCGATATCGGTGACCGGCTCTGCAAAGATACCGATAAACGACAGCAAGAGCGGGAAGTAGCAGATCATCGCGGCGATCAGGAGCCTTGAGGCGAGCCCGTCGCCCAACAGGATAAAGATGATCGGGGCGACCGCCACGATGGGATAGGCCTGCAGGTTGTAGGCCGCCACCTTGATCAGGGCCCCCACCCAGTTGGTCAAGCGGCCGATGATGGCCACCCCCGTGGCCAGCACGATCGCCAGCAGGTGCCCCACGATGGCCACTGCCAGGGTGTTCAGGGCATCTCCCAGGTAGCGGCTGAAAACGGCTTCCGCGGTCCGCCACAGGTCTGTGAGGCTGGGGATCACGTAGTCCGAAAGGGCAAAAACCAGTTTGATGGCCTGCAGGCCCCCGAGGGCTGCCGCGTAGATGATCACAAACTGGTAGATCCGTTTAGGCAGCATGCACGATCTCCAGCATGGCACGCTCCAGCCGGCTTTTGTCCAGGGGCTGGTTCGGGGCCAGGTCCAGGCCCGCGATGGAGACCGCCTGGGGCTGTTTGGCCGCATGGCGCAGCACGATGATTTGCCGGCAGAATTTGGACACCTCGGCCACGTTGTGGGAGATGTAAATAAGCACCTTTTCCGGATACATTTCCTTTATCGTCAGAAGGATCTTTTCCCGGGTGGTTTCATCCACATTGGCCAGGCTTTCATCCATGATGAGCAGATCGAAATCCTGCACCAGGTAGCGGGTCAGGTTGGCCCGGTTTTTCTGGCCGAGCGAAAGCTGGGAAAAACGTGCCTCGATGCAGCCCTCCAGACCGAAAGCGCGGATCAGGTCCGCCATGCGCTCCCGGCGCGCGGGCGGGGTGACCTTGAGGATGTGATCCCCGACACAGGACCATCCGGGGAGTCGTTCCAGATTGTAGGCGTACAGCGTCCGCGCCACACCGGGGGTTTCGATGCGGCCCTCGTAGCGGCGGGAACCGTTGCCGGCGATCATCCTGGCGAGCGTGGTCTTCCCGACGCCCGAGGGGCCGAAAAGCGCGTGAAAGCCCGGCCCCCGTATGCAGAAACTGAGATCGGCGAAGACCGCGGCTTCGGCATTGGGGTAGCGGTAGCGTATATTCCGGCAGTCGACTCGCACGACACGGTTCGCTTTAAGCGGCAGAAAGTCAGGGGCTGCCCGGGGCGGCAGCCCGAATCAAGTGGGGCCAGCGCCTCGTGCCGCAGGGTTTGCCGAAAGACGAGCCCCGCGGGCCAAGGCAGCCGCCAACCGGGCTTGCGGCCGGCTGCGGTCTGCTGGCCACTACTAAGCGGGCCCGCCCAGGCGTTTGCGGCCGGCGCCGCTTTGCCCGCTAATCCCGCGGGATACGACCATTTCCCTCCCGATCTGCATCCCGTCCTTTAGCACAGTTTGATCCTGGTTTGAAACGTTTCTTGAGAAGCGCCGGATCCGGGGATAGCGCTCGGCAATGTAAGCCCTGAGCTGTGGGTCTTCGATTTTGAGCGGCAAGCGCGTCCCGGGCGCCCCTGGTTTTTGGTCGCGATGCTGCTGCAGCTTGGAGCGGAAGCCCTCGATAATCCCCACCGCAAAATCCGTCAGGCGATGGCGGTTGAGCCCTTTGTCGCGGTTGTAGGCCGCCCATTGGCCACCGATGAAATGACCGACAAAGTCATGGACGTAGCCGGCCGTTTGAATGTTCCGGCGGGTGCCGCTAATCTCCAGCACCCGGCCCATCTTGCCGCGCGCCAGAACGAAGGCCGGCACCCACAGACCTTCAACAAAGTAAAAATCCTGCAGCAGGCGGGCCAGGTGGTAGGCCTCGCGCGGCTGGCGCAGGGCCGGGGCGCCGAGGAAGACGCTGACAAACGCACGCCGCCGGCCGTCTTCCAGAACACCGAGGTTGCAGCGCGCCATGAGTTCGTGGGCCTTGGCCATGGCGGCCTCGGCTTCGTGGCGGTTGCGGCTTTGGGCGAGCGCCATGAGTTTGCGGATCCTCAGCAGGCGCCGGTCTTCGGGGCTTAAGGGCTCGTCCTGGAGGCGCTCCGCCAGGGGGCGAAAGTGTCCGGAGGCCTCGGGGTTGGCGCGCAGCAGGCGGCAGGCCTCGTGGAATTTGGGGCCGTGGGGCCTTTCAGCGCCCGCTCCCAGGACCTGGTCGGCCATCTGGTGCGCCATCTCGTGGTGCAGGACCTCGCGCACCGAGTCCCAGCCGTAATCCAGGACCAGGCGCCGGCTGAGACCGATTTCGGCCCGCCCGGGGTGCCAGTACCCCAGCCGTGACGGCAGGTTCTCGAGGGTGAAGAGGGGTTTTGCCATCTGTCGGCGAACGGCGGGCGGCAGCAGCCAGAGTGCTTCTTCCCATTCCAGGGAAAGGCCGTGAAGGATGCGTCGCTCCAGTTCCGTCGTCGTCGGTCGCGGCGGGAGATGATGCATGGCCGTCGTCACTCCGGGAGGATTTTAAAAAATCGGGACATGGTTTTCACTGGCGGCTGACCCTAATACGGGCGCCGCGAAATTTCAACCGCAGATGCGGGCTGCGGGTCGGGCGTTAAAAAAACCTGGCGGAAAAATCGGATTGACAGTTCGCTGGTCGGCGTGTAAATTGCCCTGGGACCGAGCGCTCGTTCAGGTTCGGACCATCCCGGCGTTGCAGTCTGCCCGCCGGTGCTATCCACCCGCCCGCCAGCCGGGCGCTTTTTCGATGCAGCAGCTTCGTGAAGCCTTAAGGTGCCGCTGCGCGGTGCGAACCCCTGCTGCGCCGAACCGCTCGGCCGGGCATTCCGGCCAGGCATGATGCCTCAAGGAAAGGAGAAGAACTCATGGCCGAACTCAAGGTGAACTTCGACGTTTTGTCCCCCGTTAAATTCCTGGTGCGCAGCGCCGCCGTGTACCCCGACAAGGTGGCGGTCGTCTATGGCGAAAAGCGCTACACCTACCGCGAATTTTACGAACGGGTCAACCGGCTGGCCAGCGCCTTGACCCGCATCGGGATCGGCAAGGACGACAAGGTGGCCTTCATCTGCCCCAACACCCCGCCCATGCTGGAGGCCCACTACGCCGTACCCATGCTCGGGGCCGCGCTGGTGAGCGTCAACATTCGACTTTCATCCCATGAAGTCGGCTACATCATCGATCACTCGGATGCCAAGGCGGTCTTCGTCGACAATGAATTCGCGCCGCTGGTGGTCCCCAACCTCGGTGAGCTTCCCAAGGTCACCACCCTGGTCAACATCTGCGACATAAGCCCCGACATGCCTCTGGACGGGCTCGATTACGAAGCTTTTCTGGCCACCGGCGCTCCCGACCCGCTGCCGATCGTGGTGGATGACGAATACCAGGTGGCCACCATCAACTACACCAGCGGCACCACCGGCCTGCCCAAAGGGGTCATGTACCACCACCGCGGCGCCTACCTGAACGCCATCGGCGAAATGCTCGAAATCAAGTTTACACCCAGTTCGGTCTACCTCTGGACCCTGCCCATGTTTCACTGCAACGGCTGGTGCTTTACCTGGGGCGTGACGGCCATGGGCGGCACCCACGTGTGTCTGCGGCAGGTGCTTGCCAAGGAAATCTTCCGCCTGATCGAAACCGAAGGGGTTTCCCACCTGTGCGCCGCCCCGACCGTCCTGATCACCATGTCCACCTTTCCGGGCGCCCAGGATATCCGGCTGCCGCGAATGGTGGAGATCATGACCGCCGGCGCCCCGCCGGCGCCCACGGTGATTCAGAACGTGGAGGCCATGGGCGCCAACATTACCCACACCTACGGGTTGACCGAGGTCTTCGGCCCGCACAGCGTGTGCGCCTGGAAAGAGGAGTGGAACGACCTGCCGGTCGATGAAAAGACCAAGATCAAGGCCCGGCAAGGCGTGCCGTTTATTCTGACCCATTACATGGATGTGTTCGATACCAGCACGATGCAACCGGTCCCCCGCGACGGGCAGACCATCGGGGAGATCGTCATGCGCGGCAATAACGTCATGCTCGGTTATTACAAAGACCCCGAGGCGACCGCCACCGCGTTTGAAGGCGGCTGGTTTCACAGCGGGGACCTGGCGGTGATGCACCCGGACGGCTACGCCCAGATCATGGACCGCAAGAAGGACATCATCATCAGCGGTGGGGAAAATATCTCCACCGTCGAGATCGAAAACGTCATTTATCGGCACCCGGAGGTTCTGGAGGTGGCGGTGGTGCCGATTCCGGACCCCAAGTGGGGTGAGGTTCCCAAGGCTTTTGTCGTCCCCCGCGAAGGCACCAACCCCACAGCGGAAGACATCATCAATTTCTGCAAGCAGAATCTGGCCCGCTTCAAGGCGCCCAAGGCGGTCGAGTTCGGGGCGCTGCCCAAAACCGCCACCGGCAAGATTCAAAAGTTCAAGCTGCGTGAAAAGGAGTGGGCCGGCAGGGACCGCAAGGTCAATTAGCCGCCTTTAAGAAACCGGCGCCACGGCCGCCGCGTCGCCGATGCCTTCTGTGGCGATTATACCTGTCAGATTTGAGCGCCGAGCACCGCAGCCGATCCGGGCTGGATTGACCGTCGATGTCCACTTTTGCCGTGACCGCCAAGGCCGCGGAAGACGCTGGGTAAAAAGGGAGACCCGCATGACAGCGTATGATTTCGATATCGGCATCATCGGCGGGGGCGCGGCGGGGCTTACCGTCGCTTCCGGGGCCGCCCGGCTGGGCGCGAAAACGTTGCTGGTGGAAAAGGAGAATGCGCTGGGCGGGGACTGTCTGCACTACGGCTGTGTTCCCAGCAAAACCCTGATCCGCACGGCCCGGGTGCGCCATCTGACGGCACGCGCCGCCGAATTCGGCCTGCCGCAAACGGCCTTGCAACCGGTGGATTTCCGCGAGGTGGCCAAGCGGATCCAGGCCGTCATCGCCGCCATTCAGCAGCACGACTCCGCCGAGCGTTTCTGCCGTCTTGGCGCCCGGGTGCTGTTCGGGCAGCCGGAGTTCAGCGACGCGCACACCATCCGCTTGAACGGCACCCCGCATACGGCCAAGTACTGGGTCATCGCCTCCGGGTCTTCCGCTGCGGTGCCCCCCATCGCTGGGTTGCAGCGCACCCCGCACATCACCAACCGCGAAATTTTCGCGCTGGACCGCCTGCCCGCCAGCATGATCGTACTCGGTGCGGGCCCCATCGGAATCGAGATGTCCCAGGCCTTTAGCCGTCTCGGCACCCGGGTGACGGTGGTCGACATGGCCGGCCAGGTCCTCGCCAAGGAAGACCGGGACATGGCCGACGGCGTGATGGCGGCGCTGCAGGCCGAGGGGGTGGTGTTTCACCTGAATTCGGCCGTGGTCAGCGCCCGGGACCTTGGCACCCAACGGGAGGCGGTGATTCAAGGCCCCGACGGGCAACAGGTCGCCCTGCGGGCGGAAACGCTGCTGGTGGCCGTCGGGCGAGTGCCCAACACCGGGGGGTTGGGGCTCGAAAAGATCGGCGTGCAGGTTGACACAAGCGGGGTTCAGGTGGATAAACGGCTGCGCACCAGCCGGAAGCATATCTACGCGGCCGGTGACGTTACCGGCGGCTATCAATTCACCCACGCCGCCGGTTACGAGGGCGGGATCGTCGTCAGCAACGCGGTGTTTCATTTGCGGCGAAAAGTCGATTACACCTGGCTGCCCTGGTGCACCTACACCGATCCGGAGCTGGCCAGCATCGGCATGAACGAAAAGGCCGCCGTCGCCGCGGGCATCGATTACACGCGCTGGGAGGAACCCTTCGAGGACAATGACCGCAGCCTGGCCGAAGGCGAAAGGGTCGGTAAAATCAAGATGATCCTGGATGGCACGCAAAAGCCGATCGGAGTTCAGATCCTGGGTCCGCACGCCGGTGAACTCCTCAACGAATGGGTGGCGGTGCTAAACGGCAAGGTCAAGCTTTCGGCCCTGGCCTCGGCGGTGCACCCCTACCCGACCCTCGGTGAAATCAGCCGCAAGGTGGTGGGCAGTTATTTTTCACCCAAGATTTTCTCGCCAACCGTCAAAAAGAGCCTGAAGTTCTTTTTCCATCTCAAGGGCCGCGCCTGCGGGTGCGGCCACGAGGATCCCGTCTGCAGCGCTATGCCGGACTGATCCGGCGGGAAGGGTTCCACCCCGCTGCGCTCTGCAGCAGGTCCGATCTTGTGTTTTAGGATGGGAGCAGTCGCCATGGAATCCGTGCCGCCCCCCTCCGGGGAACAAAAACCCAAGGCCGTTTGGAAAGCCGCCGCGTTTGCGCTGTTTATCGTCGGGGCCCTGGTGCTGGTGCGCTACACCCC
>JBAPYE010000009.1:0-3163 GCA_049284575.1 Desulfobacterales bacterium | reverse complement strand
CGCCCTCCTGCCCGAGGCCGCCGGCAGCACCCTGGTGGGCACGGGCGGCGGGGCCTTCCGCCTCGGCGCCGACAACAGCCTGGGCCCCCTGGCGCTGCAGGCCACACCCGTACGAACCATCGCCCGCGACGGCGACGGGGCGCTTTACTTCGGCGGGGAGCTGGGTCTTTTCCAGTACCAGCCGGGCCTGGAGGACTGGTACGTCTACCGCGGCGAAGGCGCCGCCGACCAGGAAATCGATTGGGCGCCCTTGGACCCGGCCGCCCTGCCCGGCCAAAACGACGTGTTTTTGCCGACGGTCACCAGCCTCTGCGCGGGCCCGGACGCCTCCCTGTGGATCGGCACCGAAGCGGGCCTGGCACGCTACATCGCCCGCCAGGAAGACGAACTTGCCTACCAAACGCTGCTGGAGGCCTACCCCGACCTGGTCGACGGACCGGTCGCCGCCATTTTCCCCGACCCCCACGGGCTGGTGTGGTTTGCCACCCGCCGCGGCCTCTTGCGCTTCGACGGGCGCGACCTCGCCCAGTACCAGGAGGCTGCGGAGCGTTGGGTGCCCCTGGGAAAAGCCGCGCTCTTCTACCCTCCGCAGGGCCCGCCCGAAAAGCGGGGGGCCTGGCGCTTCAACCGCGGGCTGTCCGGCGGCCGCTGGCAGCGTTTCGGCCCGGCTGCCGGGGGGTGGGCACTTTTTAACGGCCCGCTGCGCAGCGCCCCGGAAACCGCGGTCAACACCGTTTTCTGGAGCGACGCGGTGAGCGCCGACCTGGGCACCTGGGATGAGGCCGGCGGCGTTTTCACCGTCAGCGCAGCGGTCGACCCGGCGGAGCTCGTGATGCGCGTCAAGCCCTCCGAGGACCGCATCGTGGCGGGCGGCATTCCGGCCGTGCCGCGGCTGCCCCGGGGGACGACCACCTGGCGCTACCTGTCGCTGGAGGCCCCCAGCCCTGCCCCGCTGCCCGCGGGACCGGCCTGGACCTGCGAAGGCCGCTGGCTGCCGCCGCCGGCGGGGGTATCGACCCCCTACCCGGGCCGCTATCGCGAGGGCGCCCCGTTGGCTTTGACGGGGCTTTCACCTTCAAAGGTTTTGGGGCCGCCGGAAAGCCGCTTCGACCAGGTGGTGTTTTCCTACCCGGCGGTGGCCGCGGTCTGGTTCCAGTGGGGCGCGCGCCAGCCGTTTGCGGCCCTGGTGCGGCTGCAGCGGCGGCATGCCGGCGAAACCATTCACCCGGCCGTCCTGGACCGGGTCTGGCAGGCTATCCAGCGCGTAAGACCGGCGGGAGTGCGCGTCCTGCTGGCAGTTGAGCGCGATATCGTGCGAGGAGAACTATCATGAGCGTGCAAAGTGAAATTGCGGCCCTGGCAAAACTCGACGGCAAGGCTGACGGCCAGCTGATCCGGTCGAACGACTGGAACCAGCTGGTCAAAGGCGTCATCAATATCGGCCAGGCACTGCAAGTCCTGATCCAGGGGCTGGACGGGCGGGTGGCGGCCCTGGAAACCAGCACCGCCCAGAACAGCAGCGACATCGGCGATCTCAAGACGCGGCTGACAACCCTGGAGACGCGCGACGCCAGCCAGCAGGAAACCCTGGATGCCCTGGCACCCCTCGGCCAGCAGTACCGCATCACGCTGCAGACCAGCGAGGCCAGCTTCGTCCTCGGGCAGGTGGCCGAGATCACCGCCCAGGTGGAGACCCTCGCCGGGGCGGTGCCCTCGCCGCTGCCCTGGGTGGACTTCTTTTGCTCCTGGGGCAGGCTGCGGGCGGCCAGCGGCTTTAACGCCCGAACCGGCGCCGGCGACCGCGCCCTGTCGGTGCAGGTGGACAGCCAGGGGACAGCCCGGGTGCAGGTGACCGCCGAGCATGCCGCGGGCCTCTCGCCCGCCGAGGAAAACCAGGTGTCCGAGGCGCTGCAGGCCACCATCGAAGGCACGGGGCTGAGCGTCGCCGAAACCCTCAAGCAGACCGCCACCCCGGCGGATGCCCGCGTCCGCGGCGCTTTTCAGGTGGTCAGCCGCGAGTACCAGCGCACGGGCAGCCAGACCATGCGCCGCTGGGCGGACGCCTATTACCAGCACAACGGCTTCCAGTACGGTGGGCTGGTCAGCGGCAGGTGGCGCGACAACCGGGCCACCGTGCTGGCCTTCGTCAAGAACGACATCGACCCGCGAACCCCGGATTTCGGCCGGGGCGTCAGCTCCATCCAGGTGAATTTCCGCGACTGGGTCGGCAACTGGGTCTTCGAGTACCTGGACGACCTGGTGCTGGAGGTGGGCAAAATCGTGGAGGTGGTGGGCAACCGCGTCACGAAAGACTACGAGGTGTCCATCAACGGCATCCGCGACGCCATGGCCGAGCACTTCGGCCAGAAGGGGCTGATCGGCCGGCAGAAGGCCATGATGGCGGCCGAACGCGCCATGGACCAGATGGAGGTGGTGAACCCGCCGCCGTTCCTGGGGGTCTTGACCCAAACGGTCAAACAGGCCGTAAACACCCAGATGAAGCTGGATGTGTTGGAGTTCGCCGGCGCCGGGTCGGTGGTCAACGCCCTGGTCGGTCAGGCGGCTGCGGTGGGGGCGGTCAGCGGCAAGATCACCGCCGCCGACGCCGGGGTAAAGGCGATCAGCGCCGAGGTGTCCGGCATCCGGCAATCGGTCTCCACCCTGGGGCTGCAGTTGGAAACGACCCGCGAGGTGGGCCAGGCGCTGCAGGTCTCCCTGAGCGACATCGAAAACAAGGTGGTGGCCATCGACCCCCTCAACCGCGAGACCCTCCAGGGAACGCTCGCCCAGATCAACGCCCGGATCGGGGAGATCAAGTCCAATATCGGCAACTTTTAATCCGGATCGACCGGGGAGCCGCCGCCCCCGGTTTTTTCCTGCGGGTTGCACCACATGGCCAAAACCTATTTCAAACCCGATGACCTCAGCGCCGCGGAGGCCCGCAAGGTCCTGGACTTTCTCAACCGCGCGGCCAGCGCGCGGGAGATCGCCGAGACCATCGAGATCCCCGGCGAGCTGGACGTGGGGCTGGGCGTGGGCCGGCGCATCCTGGAGCGCCGCACCGCCCTGGGGGGCGCTTTCGCCACCCTGCAGCAGGTGCGCGATGTGCCCCTGGTGGGGCCGGAGCGCTTCACGGAAATCGTGATGGTCCTCACCGGCCGCC
>JBAPYE010000008.1:0-3501 GCA_049284575.1 Desulfobacterales bacterium | reverse complement strand
ATGCAGGTCAGCAAATGGGACGCCTCCAGCTCCAAGATCTGCTCAAAACTGGCGCTGATGCCCTGGTCGATAGCAATGCGCGACAGCTTCAATGCCAGCGGTGACCGTTCGTTGATGGACCGGCACATCGCCATGGCCTGGTCCATGAGTGAATTGTTGTCCACCACGTGGTTGACCAGGCCGATTTCAAGCGCTTCCTGCGCGTTGAGGAACCTGCCGGTGAAGATCAATTCCTTGGCTTTGCCAAGCCCCACGATCTGGGTGATCAGCTTGGTCCCGGCCGTCGTGACCGTCAACCCCACGCCGGTTTCCGGGAAACCGAACTGCGCATCCTGGGCCGCGATGCGGATGTCGCAGCTCAGTGCGAACTCCAAGCCACCCCCCAGCGCGTATCCATTGACCGCGGCGATCAACGGCTTTCCCAGCCCGAGAATCACCCGCTGAACATCCTGCAGCGCGTCCACCTCCACCGTCCACTGGGTGAAGCTTTTACCGGCGGATGTCTCTTTGAGATCCTCTCCGGCGCAAAAGGCGCGACCGGCGCCGGTCAAGATGACGGATCGGACCTCGGGGTCTTGTTGCACGACGTGCAGTTGGTCGATAAATCCTTTCAACAGCGATTCGTTGATGGCATTCAGACGGTGCGGCCGATTGAATCGAATGATTCCGATATGGCCTTCTTTTTGAAAGAGCACGGCGGTTTCTTCCACCATACGCCTCCTTTCGCTTATTTTAGGAACAGGTTCACCAGAATCAGCGCGAATTCGGGCACATATGTGACGGTCAGGATCACCGGGATCGCGCCGAAAACCATAAAGCAGGCGGCCGGTTTGACGTATTCGTTGAGGGGCAGATTGCCGCCGATCAGGCCGGCCAGGTACAACATGGGGGCGCACGGCGGGGTGATATTGCCCAGGGATAAATTGGTGACCGAAATGGCGGCGAAATGAATCGGGTCGATCCCCACCGATTTGGCAATCGGCAGCAGGATGGCTGCCGAGAGAATGTTGCCGGAGACATCGTCCACCAGCATGCCCATCAAAAGCAAAATGACGTTGAGCATCATCAGCACGAGCCACTTGTTGGTGGTGAAGCTGAAAATAAACTCCGTCAGCTGCTGGGGGACTTGATAGGTCACCATGATCCTGCTGACCATCAGGATAAAAAAGAGCAGGATCATGACCACCCCGGATGTCACCATGGAGCTTTTGATATTGTTCGCCACTCCCTTGAGGGTCATTTTTTTGTAGACGAAAAAGCCCACCAGCACGGCATAAACCGCCGACATGCCGGCGGCTTCGGTGGGAGTGAAAACACCGCCGTAAATTCCGCCGAGGACCAGGACCGGCATAAAAAGCGCGAACCCCGCATGCCGGGTGGACCGGCCGATCTCCCCGATCGTCTGGGGCATGGACATTTTGGGGGCGACCTTTAACGATTGCATGCGCCGGCTCAGGATCAGGTTGATGATGCAATAAGCCGTCATCATGAGCACGCCCGGCAGCAGGGTGCTCAGGAAAGCGGCCAGAATGGAGATCTGCGCCGTCATGGCGAAAACGATCATCGGGATGCTGGGCGGAATGAGCAGGGCCAGCATCGATGAAGCGGCCACCAGCCCCGTGGCGTAGCCCCGCGAGTAACCCTGCGCGACCATCTCCGGTATCATGACCGACCCGATGGCGGCGATGGCCGCCGAGGCCGACCCCGAGATGGCGCCGAAGATGGTGCACGACACCACGCAGACCATCCCCAGCCCCCCTTTTATCCGACCTAAAAAAGCCATTGTAAAGGCGATCAAACGCTTGGATATATCCGCATCGCGCATCAGGCCGCCGGCCATGATGAAAAGTGGAAGGGCAAGCAGGGTGTAGGATTCCAGGTTGCGAAAGGCCGCCGGGATGGCAAAGCGGGGGTCCAGCCCGGTGATCGCCAGAATGGCGAAACCACCCAGGCCGAAGGCAAAGCCCACCGGCACGCCCAACAACATGATCACAACCACCAGAGCCATTACCGCGATGACGACCGTCATGTGGCACCTCCCGGGCTGGGGTTCAGCCGGCCGCCGGCTGCTCGTGAGTATTTGATCACATTGGCGATGCTGTAAAGCGTCATGAAAAAGGCGCCGAAAAGCATGCTGCCGACACTGTAGATTCGCGGCCACCACAAGCCGGTGGTTCTTTCTCCGGTTCCCTGGAGCCAGATGCAGTAGGTTGCGGAGTGGTAGAGAAACAGGATGCAAACCAGGAGGCTGATCGCCCAGGCGATGGTCTTGATCACGGCCTTCGAGCGGTTGGTCGTAAAAATCCGCCCCGCCACGTCACCCTGTACATGGGCGTCCAATTTGGTTCCGAAGATCGCGCCCAGGAAGTAGACCCACACGGCGATCAACCGTGAAAACTCCTCCAAACCAAAAAGCGGGACCTTGAACACATATCTCAGCAGGACCTGCAACACCACTGACAGCGTGACGAGTGCGCCGCCGGCAATGATCAGCGCGCTGGCACTCTTATCGATAACCGTGTCCGCAGCCGAAAAAAATCGATTCATCGTTTTCCATGGCATGGCGGGTTCCCATCTTTCTTTTGAAGTGAGGGCCGGCAACTTCCAGCCCCCACGATTTAAACCCTGAAAAAGGAACGCCTGCGATGTTCAGCGACAGGTATCACTCGGGGATCTGGGTTGCATGGGCCTTTACCTTTTCCATGAGAAGCGACCCCAGAAGCTCATCCTGAATAACCGGCCAGGCTTTGGCGCGAACCACCTTCGCCCCCGCCTGCCATTCCTCATCGGTCACCTCGTAAACCTTGACACCGGCATCGACCAGTTTCTGTTTGAATTCGTTTTCATCTTTTTCGGCGGCAAGCGCCTGCTCACTCATGACGGCATCGGCGGCGCTGCTCAATATCGCCTTGTCTTCATCGGCAAGAGAATCCCAGAGCGCTTTGTTGATGGTTAAAAACCAGTATTCAAAGCAGTCGCGCGTCGCCACCCAGTAGGAAAGGGCATCGCGCATGACGTAGGCCTCAACGGCAGGGCATGCGGATCTCGCATCGACAATGCCGGTTTGAAGGGCGGTAAATGTCTCTGAATAGGCGATGGGCGTCGATATGAACCCCAGGGTGGGGATATAGACTTCAAAAATCCGGATCGGCGGGACGCGCATCTTGATGCCGGCGTAATCCGCGGGGACCTTGGCCACCCTGGTGACCCGCTTCGTATAGGCCATCCCGTCCCAGGCGTTCAAATAGATCCCGAGCACCTTGAGGCCGATCTGGGAGTAGAGTTCATCGAAAATGGGGGTGAGCCAGCCCTCGGAGCCGATGGCGGCGCGGGCTTCGTCCCAGGTGGCGAAGAGGTAAGGCATGAACATCAGGTTGGTTCGGGGGTCATAGGAGGTGGATCCGGCGTTGAGCCCGATTTCCAGGGTGCCCATCCGGTTGGCTTCGATTTGCTCCATCCAATCCCCCAGCGCACCCGATGGAAAATACGACAGGGTGACCT
>JBAPYE010000007.1:0-6026 GCA_049284575.1 Desulfobacterales bacterium | reverse complement strand
CTGGCGGCGCTGGGACACCGTTTGCGGGCAAAAGGCTATCCGGTCACCCGCTCCTGAACGGCAGCGGTCCGGCGGCCGTCCCTTTACGTGGTCGAGGCTATCCTGTTTCCCGGCCCGCTCACATCGCCATGCGGCCTATGGACCGCTTGAGCCTCCCAAGCGACGCCCCGGACGCGATCTGAAGGGGTGGCGCTCATTTTTCCATCTTGACATCCTGCAAGCAGAATACTTATAATTCTGACCTCAAAACCTTCACCGCTTGTTGAAAAATGTTTGCTGCCGTGCGATGCCCCGTTTGACGGTAGACTCACCCATGTCGAACCGAGGCGATAATCGCCGTGCCAGCACCTCAATTCACACCGTTTTACCGCCCATTTTTGTCAGCAGGCCCGGCGGCCGGTTGGTGGTTTGCGTGAAAAGGCTCGCCGCTCCGAACGAAAGACGCCGCCATATCGCATTGATCCCTGAGGAATCGTCGGATGGATCTTGTCGCAGAACTCAAAAGGCCGGTGGCCCGGCTCGGCGCTGCCGCCATTGCACTGGTTCAGGAGTTGGGAACGTTCACGCTGTTCACACTCAAGGGCCTATGGCACATCTTTACCTTACCGCTGCAGCTCGCCAAGATCCTGAATCAGGTGTACTTCATCGGTATGAAATCGGTTCTGGTCATTTGCCTGACCGGCGCCTTCACCGGTATGGTGCTCGGATTTCAGGGGTACTACAGCCTGGTGAAATTCGGTTCCGAAGGGTTTTTGGGCGCAGCCGTGGCGCTCTCCCTGGTGCGTGAACTGGGGCCAGTGCTGACGGCGATTATGGTGGTCGGCCGCGCCGGGTCGGCGATGGCGGCCGAAATCGGGATCATGCGGATTTCCGAACAAATCGATGCCCTTGAAACCATGGATATCGATCCCGTGCGGTTTTTGGTCAGCCCCAAAATCGCCGCTTCCCTGATCAGCTTTCCGCTGCTCACGGCTGTTTTTAATGTGGTTGGGATTTTCGGCGGCTACCTGACAGGCTCGGTCCTGCTGGGGATCAACCCCCACATCTATTATGCGCGGGTGGAGTCGGGGGTTCTGCTGGAGGACGTCACCGGCGGTTTCATCAAGTCCGTGGTGTTTGCCCTGGTGGTGGCGGCGATCTGTTGTTACCAGGGGTACTATACCCACAAGCGGGCCGATGGTTTCGGGGCCAAAGGCGTCAGTCTTGCGACCACCTCGGCGGTGGTCAAATCCTGCGTGCTGATCCTGGTCGTGGACTACGTGCTGACCTCTTTTCTAATGTAGGCCGAGATGAAGCAACCCCTGATCGAGTTCAAAGACGTCTGCAAGCGTTTCGGCTCCAATCACGTGTTGCGGGGCGCCAGCTTCCGGATTTTTCCCGGCGAGGTGACCACCCTGATCGGCAAAAGCGGTTCGGGCAAAAGCGTCATGCTGAGGCTGATTATTGGCTTGCTGGCACCCGATTCGGGAGAAATTCTTTTCGAAAACCGGCCGCTTGCGGGTATGAACAAACAGGAGCGCCAAACGTTCAAACGCAAATTCAGCTACATGTTTCAGGGTTCGGCGCTGTTCGACTCCATGACCGTATTTGAAAACATCGCCCTGCCCCTGATGGAGCGCACCACGCTGCCCAAGGCGGAAATCCAGCGGCGCGTGCGCGACAAGATGCGGCAGTTGGACTTGCACCAGATCGAAGACAAGAACCCGGCGGTGCTATCCGGGGGCATGAGAAAGCGGGTGGCCCTGGCCCGCGCCCTGGTCACCGAGCCGGAAATCGTGCTCTTCGACGAGCCGACCACCGGCCTGGACCCCATTCGCAAAAACGCCGTGCACAGCCTGATTTCGGATTACCAGAAGCGTTACCGCTTCACCAGTGTGGTGGTCAGTCATGAAATCCCGGATGTTTTTTACATCTCCCAGCGGATCGCCATGATCGACAAGGGCCGGATCCTGTTTGAAGGCTCGCCGGAGGAAATCCAGAATGTTTCGGATGTCAATATCCAGTCTTTCATTCGCGGCATGGAAAGCCGGCGGGACGAATTGACCGGTCTGGCGCACCGACGCCAGGGTGAAAGGCGCTTTAGCCAGGAAATCGCCCGGCTGAAGCGGCACCAGAGCGCTTTTTCACTGGTCTTGCTGGTCTTTGAAAATCTTCCGGAGATCAATGCCAAATTGGGTCATGAAGCCGGCCAGGCGATCTTGAAGGAGTTTGCCCGGGGGCTCCAGAAACACCTGCGCATTACCGATACCTGCTCGCGCTACGGGATGGACAAGATCCTGATGCTGCTGCCGGACACCACCCGGGAGCAGGCCCATATGGTGTGTTCAAAACTGACCCACGAGATCCGGCGCTCGGAAATCGCTCCATCCCCGAGCCTCGAGAGCATCTGTTTTGTCGTCAGGGCCGGATTCGCGGAGGCCATGGAGGACAATCGCATCGAAGATGTGCTGGAGCGGGCGGAAACAACACCCGATACCATTTTTGAATTTCGGATCTGTTAGCTTTTGGAGGAAAGTAAATGAAAGCGTCCGTCGAAACGGCGGTGGGGATCTTCGTGCTGATCGGGATTCTGTGCGTTGGATATCTCACCATCAAACTGGGCAAACTGGAGCTCCTGGGGGACAACTTCTATGTTCTCAATGCCCGGTTTCAGTCGGTTTCGGGGCTCAAGAAGGGCGCCCAGGTCGAAATCGCGGGAGTGCCGGTGGGCAAGGTGGATACCATCACCCTTGATCATGAGCACCAGGTGGCCATGGTAAAACTAAAAATCGAACACGGCGTGGAGTTGACCGACGACGTGATCGCTTCGGTTAAAACCGCCGGCCTGATCGGCGACAAGTACATCAAGCTCTCCCCGGGTGGCTCCGATATCGTGCTGAAAGCGGGCGACACGATCATCGAAACCGAATCGGCCCTCGATATTGAGGAGCTGATCAGCAAGTACGCGTTTGGCAGGGTGTGACCCCCGGCAATATTCGAGTCCGGGGTCTTTTGGCCAAACCCGTAACAACCGGTCTTCGGGAAAGGTTGGCAATCCAAATGAAACTGACTCTCACGGTATTTGCGGCCGTCGTGCTGATCGCCGCAGCGGCCGGCTCGCAGGAGGTCGCCGCCGGGCCCATGGAAACGCTCCAGGGCCCGGTCAACACGGTGCTGCAGATTCTGCAGGACCCGCAGTATGATCCGCCAGAACAACGACAGCTTCAGCGGGATAGAATCTGGGGCGTGACACGCGATATCTTCGACTTTACTGAAATGGCCAAGCGGGCCCTGGCCGCCAACTGGCGGGCATTCACGCCCCTCCAGCGCAAGGAATTCACCGAGCTTTTTTCCGAACTGACCGCCCATAGCTACCTCGAACAGATAAAAGGGACAATCACGGGGCTTGCGGTGGAGTTTCTGGGAGAGGAAATGCTGTCGGAGACCCGGGCGATGGTTCAAACCAAAGTTCGCCGTGAGCAGGTTGAAACCCCGGTGGACTACCGCATGCTTCAGGCCGGCGGCCGCTGGTTGGTTTACGATGTCAATATCGAAGGGGTCAGCCTGGTGCAGAACTACCGGACCCAGTTTCGGGAAATTCTATCCAAGGAAACGCCCGAGCAGCTGATCCAGAAACTCAAGACCAAACTCCAGGAGCGGAGAGCGGGGCTTGACGAGGTATCCTCCTGAACGCTCACCTTAATTGGGCACCAAAGAAAAAGCGGTCATTGAACTCCAGAGTCATAAAAACCGGTGTGATGCTGGGCCTGCTGATGTTCCTGGGGGGGATTCTGCCGTTTTGCAGCTGCGGCGGGGCCGCCGCTGCGGAACCCGAAGAGATCGGGGCTGAGTTTCAGGATGACGATCTTGATTTTCTGGACGAGGAGGAAGAGCAGGATATCCCTCGGGTCGCCGATCCCCTGGCGCCCTGGAACCGCCTCATGTATCATTTCAACGACAAATTCTACTTCTGGCTGCTGAAGCCCGTCGCCCGCGGCTACAAAGCCGTCACGCCCACCCCGGTGCGCACCGGGGTCAAGAACTTCTTCCACAACCTGATCTACCCGATCCGCCTGGTCAACTGCCTGGCCCAGGGAAAGACGGCCGCGGCCGGGACGGAAACCGAACGCTTTCTGACCAACACGATCGTTGGCATTCTGGGCTTTGGCGATCCGGCCCGCCACCAGCTCAACATGCTGCCGCACGATGAGGACCTTGGTCAAACCTTGGCGCATTACGGCGTCGGCAGCGGGTTTTACATCGTCTGGCCGATTCTGGGGCCCTCGACCCTGAGGGATTCGGTCGGGTTTGTGGGCGACCGCTTTCTCAACCCGGTGACTTACGTGGACCCGCTGGCCCTGTCGATCGGGATCAAGGGTTACGAAACCGTCAATGACACCTCCTTTCGAATCGGTGACTACGAGTCGCTCAAGGAGGCGGCTGTTGAACCCTACAATGCCCTGCGCAATGCCTACATCCAGTACCGCCACACGAAAGCGGCCGAGTAGCAGGCGTCCGGGGCCCGTCCGGATTCACCCGTCCGTGGTCTGTGGGGTGCCTGGACCGCCGCTGGAATAAAATAAGGGGTGGACAAATCGGCCCGTCGGATTTAAAATGGTTCCTCACAACTATCCCCGATTCATTTTTCCTTTGATCGTCTGACACTTTCAGCGCCATTTGTGACGGCGCTGTTTGCAGCCGCCGCAGGCGCAGCCCGAACAAACTCGTTTTGAGGTTCTTCTGCGCGGTGAATGGCATAACCCGGATCGAGCCAGCGAGGTGAGTTATGAACGACAGGTCGGAAGCAGTCTCCGGGCCGGAATCGATGCTTTCCGCGTGGATGAAGATGGCCACCGATTTCTGGGGGCCGGTGATGAAGCAGTGGACCACGGCGCTGGACCCTGTGGACGGCCAATCGGAAGGGCCGCTCACCCGCACCAAGGCCTCGTGGTCGTCCTACATCAAATCGCTGACGGCGCTTTCGGCCAGTATGGGGGAGGGCGGTAGTGCCGATGCGGTTTTAAAGGGCATCGGCGTCATGCCGGACGTGCTGCTGAGACTGCTCGAAGGCGCCTGGAACAGCACTTTCACCCTTCAGCGGCAGTTGATTGAGAAAGCCGGCCGGATGGGGGAGTCGGTTGAGGCCTATCAGTTCGAAGGGCTCGATCAGGAGGCTTTCAAGGCCTGGGCCGAAATCTACGAGCAGGAGTTTCAGCAATTTCTGCAGGTTCCGCAACTGGGGCTGACCCGCTTCTACCAGGAAAAAGCGCACCGCACCCTCGATAAGTTCGTCTTGCTGCAAAACGGTATGGCCGAGTTTGTCAACATGCTCTACCTGCCCATGGAGCAGTCCATCAAAGTCCTGCAAGAGAAAGTGGCTGAACTCGCCGAAAAGGGGGCGCTGCCGGAAAAACCCAAGGATTACTACCAGATGTGGGTCAAAATCCTTGAGGGGCATTACATGACGCTTTTTAAAACGCCCGAATACACCCAAACCCTGTCACGGGTGCTGGGCGCCTTTGAAGATTATCAGGCCACCCGGGATGACCTGCTGCAGGATGCGCTCAAAAGCCTGCCGGTCCCCACCAACCGCGATCTGGACGCACTCTACAAGGAAATTTACACGCTGAAGAAAAAAATCCGGGCCCTCGAGAAAAAAGCCGTCAAATAGACAGCGGGAGCCCGCCCGGACGAATTGCGGCAACAACCAGAAAGAAGGTGCAGCGATGGCTCAACCAGGAATTCCCGTCGACCTGATAATGTCCAAGCTTGTCGAAGACGCCGAGAAGGTCGGCAAGCGCGCTCAGAAAGCCGCGGACGTCATGCTCGGCGCATTGGACACCGAGCTGGGTCCCACCGCTTTCCGCATCGTCTATGAGGAGGACCGCGTCAGGCTGAAGCATTACATGCCCGCCGGCGGGGTGCAGCTCAATCACCCGCTGCTGATAGTCTACGCCCAGATCAACCGCGAAACCATGCTGGACCTGCAGCCGGGCCGCAGCGTGGTTCAGAACTTTCTTGAGGGTGGGCTCGAGGTCTACATGATC
>JBAPYE010000006.1:0-6955 GCA_049284575.1 Desulfobacterales bacterium | reverse complement strand
AGGGAAAGACCGCGCCCCTGCAGCTGCGACGGGTCGGGCTCGGGCGACGTGGAGGGTTCCGCCGCCGCCGGGCGGCTGTAAAAAGAACGGAGCACTTTTACCCGGACCGAAAGGCCGCCGGCAGCCGGGAAAACGTTTGACACGCAAGGGGTGCGATGATTTATTAGGGCAATTTTACTCTGACGTCTGAAAAACGGTGTGTGGCACCCCCATCCGCCGATCCGCGGCGGGAGACGCCGTGACGACACCCATACGAAAGGAGCGATCATGAAACGTTTGCTGTTGGTTCTGCTGGCGGCGGCCGTACTGGCTTGCCCGGCAATGGCGGGAGCCAAAACCCTGCGCCTGGCCCTTGACGCCGACCCGGTATCCCTCGACCCGCATGTGCAGCTCTCCGGGGGCATGCTGCAATACTCCCACATCGTCTTTGACCCCCTGGTGCGCTGGACCCAGGCCATGGATTTCGAGCCACGCCTGGCCGAGCGCTGGGAGCGTCTGGACCCGCTGACCCTGCGCTTCTTTCTGCGCAAGGGCGTCACCTTCCACTCCGGCAACCCCTTCACCGCCAAGGATGTCGTCTGGACGTTGGAACGGCTTAAAAGAAGCCCGGATTTCAAGGGGCTTTTCGAGCCCTTCGGCCCGGCGGTGGCGGTGGACGACCACACCGTCGACATCACCACCACCAAACCCTACGGCCTGACCCTCAACATGTGCACCTACATTTTCCCGATGGATTCGGTCTTCTACAGCGGGACCGACGAGAAGGGCCTGCCCAAGGACGCCATCGTCAAGACCGAGCACTCGTTTGCCAACGAGCACGCCTCGGGCACCGGCCGCTACGTGGTGGAGAGCCGGGAGCAGGGCCAGAAGTGGGTTTTCAAGGCTTTTCCCGCCTACTGGGATAAAAACGTGGGCAATGTCGACACCATCGTCCTGACCCCCATCAGCGAGGATGCCACCCGGCTGGCGGCCCTGCTAGCCGGTGATGTCGACTTCATCATGCCGGTGCCGCCTCAGGATTTCGACCGCATCGAAAAGACCCAAGGGGTCCAGCTGATCACCATGCCAGGCTCACGGATCATCACCTTTCAGCCCAACCAGAACCGCCGCGCCGAGTTCAAGGACGTGCGCGTGCGCCAGGCGATGGTTTACGCCGTCAACAACGCCGGCATCGTCCAGAAGATCATGAAGGAGCGTGCCACGGCCGCCGCCCAGAACTCCCCCCGGGGCTACGCGGGCTTTGTGGAAGACCTCCAGCCGCGCTTCGACCTCGAACGGGCCAAGGCCTTGATGAAGGAGGCCGGCTACGAGAAAGGCTTTACCGTTTCCATGATCGCCCCCAACAACCGCTACGTCAACGACGAAAAGATCGCCGAGGCGGTGGTCGCGATGCTCTCCAAGATCAACATCAAGGTGGAGCTCAAGACCATGCCCAAGGCCCAGTACTGGGACGAGTTCGACGCCCAGGTGGCCGACATCCAGATGATCGGCTGGCACGCCGACACCGAAGACTCGGCCAACTTCTTCGAGTTTCTCTACATGTGCCCCAACAAGGAGACCGGCTACGGCCAGTACAACTCCGGCAACTACTGCAACCCCAAGGTTGACGAGGTGACCCTGGCCTCCCAGAGCGAGACCGACCCGGCCAAGCGCGGCGCGATGCTGCAGGAGGTCGAACGCATTCTCTACGACGAGGCGGCCTTTATTCCGCTGCACTGGCAGATGCTCTCGTGGGCCGGCAGCGACAGGCTCAAGAACGCCGGCGAGATCGTCAACATCATGGACTTCCCCTACTTCGGGGACCTGGTGATGGAATAAGCTGAAGCTGGAGTGGACTGACCCATGTTCGCTTTTTTTATCCGCCGCGTTACCCAGGCCGTTTTCGTCATGCTGGTGATCAGCCTGATCGGGTTTACCATCAAGCAGTCGGTGGGCGACCCGGTGCGGGAGATCACCGGCATTTCGGTTTCGGCCGCGGAGCGCGATGCCCTGCGGGAAAAGCTCGGCCTGAACGACCCCTTCCTGATCCAGTGGGGACGGTTTCTGACCCGGGCCCTGCAGGGTGACCTCGGCAACTCCTTCTACTTCAAGCGGCCGGCGCTGCAGGTGATCCTGGGCAAGGCGCCGGCCACCCTTGAACTGGTGTTTGCCACCGCCCTCCTGGTGGTGCTGCTCTCGATTCCCACCGGTATATACGCGGCCGTCCGACCGCGCGCGTGGCTGTCGCGCTTTTTCATGGGGGTCAGCATCGTGGGCGTCTCGATTCCGGTCTTCCTGACGGCCATCCTGCTGATCTATGTCTTCTCCGTGGGCCTGGGGTGGCTGCCGTCCTTCGGCCGCGGCGAGTTGGTAACGCTCTTTCCCGGCTGGCAGTCGGGCTATTTCACCGCCGACGGGCTCAAACACCTGATCCTGCCCAGCATCGCCCTGTCCTCGATCATGCTGCCGCTCTTCATCCGCCTGATCCGCGCCGAGATGAAGGAGGTTCTGGAAACCGATTACATCAAATATGCCCACGCCAAAGGGCTCAAGCCCCGGCGGGTGCTCCTGGTGCACGGGTTCAAAAACACCCTGCTGCCGGTCATCACCGTGGGCGGCGTGCAGCTCGGCACGCTGATCGCGTTCACGATCCTGACCGAGACGGTGTTCCAGTGGCAGGGTATGGGCGCCATGTTTATCGAAGCCGTCGACCGCGCCGACACCTCGCTGATCGTGGCCTATCTGGTGTTTGTGGGCGCCCTCTTCGTCACGGTCAACACCGTGGTGGACCTGGTCTACGGGCTGGTCAACCCCATGATTCGCATCGCCGGGAGAAAGTGACCATGCAGGGGTGGCGGGGGTTTCATAAGTCCTATTTCGTGTACAGCTTTCTGCGCGACCCGATGGCCATGGGCAGCTTCATGTGCCTGGCGATCCTGATGATCGTCAGCTTCGGGGCGCCCCTGATCGCGCCCCACGACCCCTACGACAGCAGCACCATCGACATCATGGACTCCGAGATGCCGCCGCTGTGGCTGGACCAGAGCGATGCGCGCTTTCTGCTGGGCACCGATTCCCAGGGGCGCGACATGCTCTCCACGATGCTCTACGGGATGCGGGTATCGATCCTGATCGGTTTGGGGGCGGTGGCCCTGCAGGCGGTCATGGGTATTTTTTTCGGGCTGGTGGCCGGCTACCGCGGCGGGCGCTTCGATGCCTTTCTGATGCGCCTGGCGGACGTCCAGCTCTCGTTTTCGACATACATGGTGGCCATTTTTTTCGGCGCCTTGTTCCAGGCCGCCTTCGGCATGGGCCGCTATGAACAGCTGGCCGTTCCGCTGCTGATCGTCATTATCGGCTTTGCCGAGTGGCCCCAGTACGCCCGCACGGTGCGGGCCTCGGTCCTGGCGGAGAAAAAAAAGGAGTACGTCGAAGCCGCGCGGGTCATCGGTCTGTCCCCGCGCCGGATCATGTGGCGCCACATTCTGCCCAACACCCTCACACCGGTGCTGGTGATCTCCACCGTCCAGGTGGCCAACGCCATCATGAGCGAGGCGGCACTTTCCTTTATCGGCCTGGGTATGCCGGTCACGCGCCCCTCCCTGGGCTCCCTGATCAAGGCCGGTTTCGACTACATCTTCAGCGGCTCGTGGTGGATCACGCTGTTTCCGGGGGTGGCCCTGGTGGTCCTGATTCTTTCCATCAACCTGCTCGGCGACTGGCTGCGCGACTTTCTCAACCCCAAGCTTTACAAGGCCTAGCCGTGGACCGACAACCGCTTTTGTCCGTCAGGGATCTCGAGATCCGGTTCAGGATGCGCCACGGCGACCTGACCGCCGTTAACCGCGTCAGCTTCGATCTGGCGCGCGGCGACCGTCTGGGCATCGTGGGCGAGTCCGGGGCGGGCAAATCCGTGACCGGTTTCGGGATCCTCAACCTGGTGAGCAAACCCGGCTACATCGCCGGCGGCCGTCTGCACTTCGAGGGGCGCGAGCTGACGGTGCTGCCCGAGGAGGAACTGCGGCAGATCCGCGGCAACCGGATCAGCATGATCTTCCAGGACCCGATGATGACCTTGAACCCGGTGCTCACCATCGGCACCCAGATGGTGGAAACGATTCTGGCCCACCGGTCGGTCAGCCGGGCGGAGGCCAGCAGGATCGCCCTGGACCGCATCCGCAAGGTGGCCATCCCGTCGCCGGAAAAACGGCTGCGGCAGTACCCGCACGAATTTTCCGGGGGCATGCGCCAGCGCATCGTCATCGCCATCGCGCTTTTGAACTCGCCGGCGCTGATCATCGCCGATGAGCCCACCACGGCCCTGGACGTGACCATCCAGGCCGACATCCTGGCGCTGCTGCTGGGTTTGTGCCGGTCCGAAAAAATGGGCTTGATTTTGATCACCCACGATCTGGCGGTGGTCTCGCAGGTGGCCGAACGGATTGCCGTCATGTATGCCGGAACGATCGTGGAGATCGGGCCCACCGACCAGGTCACCGGCAAGCCCCAACACCCTTACACCCGGGGGCTGCTGGGCGCCCTGCCCCAGCGGGTGCCGCGCGGCCGGCGGCTCAACCAGATCCCGGGCATGATGCCGACCCTCACCCGGGTGCCCGAGGGCTGCCCGTTTAGCAATCGCTGCACCTTGTGCGAAGAGATCTGCCGCCGCCAGGTGCCGCCCCTGGAACCCAAGTCGGCCGGCTGCCTGGCGGCCTGCCACCTGCTGGACTGACGGGGGAATGGAACCGCTTATGAACGCAGACACGCTGGTCAGCATCCGAAACCTCCATCGGCACTTCGACATTTCGGGCGGGTGGCTGGACCAGCTGCGTTTCAGCGGCGGACGATTTACCCGCCGCAAGACCCTGGTCCAGGCCGTCAACGGCGTCAGCTTCGACATCCTGGAGGGCGAAACGGTCAGCGTGGTGGGGGAAAGCGGCTGCGGCAAATCGACCCTGGCGCGCACCGTCATCCGCCTCTACCCGCCCCAGACCGGCGAGGTCCACTATCGCGGCAGGCGCATCGACCACCTGTCCCGGGAGCAGTTCAAGCCCTACCGCAGCCGGATGCAGATGATCTTCCAAGACCCCTATGCCTCGCTCAACCCTCGCATGCGGGTGCGACAGATTCTGGAAGAGCCCATCCGCTTTCACCGGCCGGGAGTTTCCGGCAGCGAGGTCCTGGACCGGGTGGCCCAGATCATGCGGCAGGTGGGGGTCGACCCGGAATGGCGCGAGCGCTATCCCCACGAGTTCTCCGGCGGCCAGCGCCAGCGGATCTCGATTGCCCGGGCGCTGGCGGTGGACCCCGAATTCATCGTGGCCGACGAGCCGATCGCGGCCCTGGACGTCTCGATCCAGGCCCAGATTCTCAACCTGATGATGGAACTGCAGGAAAAGCGCCGCCTGACGTACCTTTTCATCAGCCACGACCTCTCCGTGGTGGCGCACATCTCCAACCGCGTGGCCGTCATGTATCTCGGCACCCTGTGCGAACTGGCCGCCATCGACGCGCTTTTCGAGCGGCCGCGCCACCCCTACACCCGGGCGCTGCTCTCCGCCATTCCCCGGCTGGGCGCCAAAGGCTTCCAGCACCAGCGACTCACGGGAGACGTGCCCACCCCCATCGACCTGCCCTCGGGCTGCGTCTTCCACGGGCGCTGCCCGCACGCCAACGATCGCTGCGCGCGTGAAGTCCCGACCCTGCGCCCGCAGGGTCAAGAGACCCTCGTGGCCTGCCACGGGGTGGCCGAAGGCCGCCTGCCGGACTGAGCCGGCCCGAAGGCCGGCTTTACCGCCTATTGCGCCTCGAACAGGCTGCGATACCGGCCGTAACCCTCCTTTTCCAATTCACTGCTCTCGATGAAGCGCAGCGCGGCCGAGTTGATGCAGTAGCGCAGGCCGGTGGGCGGCGGCCCATCCTCGAAAACATGCCCCAGGTGGGAGTCGGCCTGCCGGCTGCGCACCTCGGTGCGCACCATGAAGAGGCTGCGGTCGCTGTGGGTGACGATGTTCTCCGGCGCCAGCGGCCGGGTGAAGCTGGGCCAGCCGGTACCGGAGTCGAACTTGTCGGTGGAGCTGAACAAGGGTTCGCCGCTGACCACATCCACGTAGATCCCCGCTTTCTTGTTGTCCCAGTATTCATTGCGGAAAGGCGGCTCGGTGCCGTTTTCCCGGGCGACCTGGTACTGCAGGGGGGTCAGCCGGCTGCGCAGCTCGTCGTCAGACGGCCGGGTGTAGATCCGTTTTTCGCCCTCATCGGGGGTCTTGGCGACAGGCGGTTTGCCTGCCCAGACCTGCCGGATGAACTGATCCCGGCCGGAATGGCGTCGGTAGGATCCGTAGCGGTCCGGGCTCTTCTTGTAGAAGTCCTGGTGGTAGTCCTCGGCCGGGTAGAATGCGGTGAATTCCAGGATGGGGGTCACCACCGGGTCCGAGAAAACGCCCGCAGCGGCCAGGGCCGCCTTGGAGGCCTCCGCCTCACGGCGCTGGGCCTCGTCGTGGTAAAAGATCGCGCTCCGGTATTGGGGCCCGCGGTCCACGAACTGCCCGCCGGCATCGGTGGGGTTGACGTGGCGCCAGAAAACCTCCAGCAGCCGGCGGTAGCTCACTTGGCGCGGGTCGAAATAGACCTGGACGGCCTCGTAGTGGCCGGTTCGGCCCGAGGAGACCTGCTGGTAGGTGGGGTTTTTTTCGGGCCCGCCGGTGTAGCCGGAGACCACCCGGACCACCCCCGCGACCTTTTCAAAATCCGATTCGCTGCACCAGAAGCAGCCGCCTGCAAACGTGGCCACCTCCAGCCCCTCCTCGCCGGGGGACTTGCCCTCTTCGGCCGCCCCGCTTTTGCGCGGGCCCGACCCGGGGCCAAGCATCATGGCCATCACGGCCATACCCATGATGGGAAACCAGAGTTTCATATCGTCGCTCCTTTTACAGGTTACAGGCAAGATGTTGATTTCATGGTTTTGACGTAACAA
>JBAPYE010000005.1:0-5683 GCA_049284575.1 Desulfobacterales bacterium | reverse complement strand
GAATGTGCCTGGGTGACGAACCAAAATCCGGCGCCATATTGTGCAATTATTTATTGCCGCGACCCTTACCCGGGGCTCCCAGGTTCTGAAAGTCAGCCCGCGGAAGCCACCGCAAAAATATTTTTTGTTTTATTGACAGCGGGTTACCGAAGCACATGGCAACTTTTTTTGGGCATAATAATGGCAGCCATTTCCGAATGCAAGCAAAATGTTCAGATCTCCTCAATTAACAACTGCGGGGCGCAATTGCCGTTCCAGCGGTTCCAGCGCAGCCGAAAGGCCATGCGCGGGAAAAAATCGGGCTGGGGCTGCTGAGGATCGATGTTGAACTGGATCGCCGCCAGTGGGGTTCCCGCACCCCGACCAGTCTGCAGCAGCACCATCCGGCGATGCCGCCGCCCGACAATTTGGCTGGATTTGACACCCACATCGCGCGCCATAAAGAGGGGTTCAGGATTCCCGGCACCGAAAGGTTTCAGGGCCTCGAGGCTGTCGATCAAGGCAGCGCTGACGGCATCCAGCGGCAATTCACAATCGACCTGAACTTGGGGCAGGAGCGCTTCGCAGTCGGTTGTCGCGGTCACGACGCTTTCGAAGGCTTGCACAAATCGGTCGATATTGCCGGTCTTGAGGCTCAGTCCGGCCGCCAGGGCATGCCCGCCGAATGTCTCCAGATGTTCCTGACAGGCCGCAAACCCTTCGGCCAGATCAATTCCCGGCAGGCTGCGGGCAGACCCCTTGGCGACCCCGTCGCGTACGGAAAGCACCACGGCCGGCTTGCAGAATTGACGGACCAGGCGCGAGGCCACGATCCCCAGCACCCCTTCGGGCCAATCATTGCCGTGGATGATCAGGGTTCGCCGCGCAAGGGCGGCGGGGGTTTGCTCCAGGCGTGCGAGAATTTGGGCAAAAACCTGACCTTCAATTTGCTGCCGGTCGAGATTCAGTTTTCCCAGGATTTCGGCCAAGCGCCGGGCTTCGCCCGCCTCCTCGGCGCACAGCAGGGTCACCGCCTGACGGGCATGGGCCATACGACCGGCGGCATTCAGGCGGGGGGCCAGTTTAAAGGCCACGTCATCGGCGTCCAACGTGCCGGCATCCCGGCTGCAGCTCTCGACCAGGGCGCGGAGACCCGGCCGGCGGCCGTGGTTGAGCATCTCCAGTCCGGCGCGGGTGAGGACCCGGTTTTCATCTTTGAGGGGCACCACATCGGCCACGGTGCCCAGGGCCACCAGATCACAGGCGGTTTTCAGGTTGGGTTCGGCGCGGTTTTGCCAGTGACCCTGCGCGCGCAGCCGCTGGCGAAGGGCCGCGGCCAGGTAAAAGGCCACACCCACCCCGGAGAGGTGATCCAGGCCCGCATCACAGTCCGGCCGTTTGGGATTCACAAAGGCGTCCGCCTCGGGGTAAGGCGGCGCGACGCTGTGGTGGTCCGTGATCACCACCCCGATGCCGCAGCTCCTGGCGGCCCGAACCGCAGCATGACTGCCGGAGCCGCAGTCAACGGTGATGATCAGCCCGATGTTCCGGCCGCGGGCATACTCCGTTACATGGGACGGCTGCAGCCCGTAGCCTTCACGAACCCGGTGGGGGATGTAGTAGGTGGCGTCGGCGCCGGCCTGGGTCAGAAATTCGAGCAGCATGACCGTGGCGGTCACCCCGTCCACATCGTAGTCGCCGAAGATCAGAATCGGCTGCTGCTCGCAGATGGCCTTGGCGACGCGCTCAACCGCCGCCGACATCCCGGCCAAGCGCTGGGGGGCGGAGAGTTGATCCAGGCCGGGGTTCAAAAAGCGGTGGATCACCTCCTCGCTTTCAAGCCGGCGGTTGACCAGGATGGCGGCTATGATGGGATCGATGTTGAAGGCCGCGGCGATCCGACGAACGGTCCGGGGCTCGGGTGACAGAAGGGTCCAGTGCTTTTCCATGGTTCGGTCATAGCCGATTCGGGAAGGGGGGACAACCCTCATTTTAACGGCTTCCGGCCCCTGGGGATTCCCCGCTGAGGGCCGCCGGGTTCGGGCGCCGCTCCTGTAAAATCTTGATTTTTGATTGAAATGTTCCGAAGGATGGTGATACTTTTAAATGAATATGGGGATATGAACACACATGGCGCAGCTGGAAACCACCACCAAAATTTTTCGAATCGATCGCCAAGACATCGCTTTTCTGAAATTTATTTTCGAAGCCTATGACGGCATCGCCGTTCTCACCACCCTGGAGCGCGGCTCGGGGACGGTTCGGCTGACGATTGCCCCCGGCTGCGATCAGGAGGTGGCGGCGGTGTTAGCCGGCCTGCGCCAAACGATCCGGATGGAACCGCGAGAAGCACCCGTCGGCCCCTGTCCTGCAGCAGCCCCCGGCACCTTTTGCTGACCCCCGAATGGCCCGGTGACTGATCGCTGCGGCCAGCGGCCCGGCGCTCGGCACCGGCCGGAGCGGCTTTTCCCACCGCAGGAGTTCCGTCTGCAACCGGCGCTCATCGGCCCCGGGGCCCCGTTGAAGCCAAACCCAAGCGAACGCAATGGAAACCAGAAGCCTCTACATCCACACAATCGGCTGCCAGATGAACGTTTATGACGCCGAAAAAATGGCCGCCGGGCTGCAGGCCCTGAACTACATTCCCGTGGCCTCAGCCGCAGCGGCCGATCTGATCCTCCTGAACACCTGCGCTATCCGCGAAAAGGCCGAACAGAAGGTCTTCAGCTACCTGGGCCGTCTGGCGCCCCTGAAAAACCGCAATCCCCACCTGATTGTCGCCGTGGGCGGCTGTGTGGCCCAACAGGAGGGCCGCCGGATCCTGGAGCGCGTACCCCACGTGGACCTCGTTTTCGGTACCCACGCCATCGGGCGGCTTCCGGCGCTGGTCGGCAAGATTCGGCGGGAGCGCTGCCGCCTGGTGGACGTAGCGATGGCCGAAGGTTTTCAGGAAGCCGCACTGTGCACCCCCCAGGAGATCTCCGGCAGCGTATCCCGGTTCGTCACCATCATGCAGGGCTGTGACAACTACTGCACCTACTGCGTGGTGCCCTACGTCCGGGGGCGCGAGGCGAGCCGCACGCCCGAGCGGATCATCACCGAAATCCAGGCCCTGGTGGCCTCCGGCGTCCGGGAGGTGACCCTCCTGGGCCAGAATGTCAACAGCTACGGCCAAAAAGAGCGCCTGTGCTCGTTTGCCGAGTTGCTGGCGCGGGTCGACGCCGTGCCCGGGTTGGCCCGCATCCGGTTTACGACCTCACACCCCAAGGACCTTTGCCTGCCCCTGATCCAGGCCTTTGGCCGATTGCCAAAACTTTGCAATCACATCCACCTGCCGGTTCAATCCGGCGCCGACCGGGTTCTCAAAAAAATGAACCGCCGATACACCCGCGCGGACTATCTTGAAAAGGTGCACCGCCTGCGGGAGGTTCGGCCGGATATGGCCATCACCTCGGATTTCATTGCGGGGTTTCCGGGGGAAACCGCCGCGGACTTCGACCAGACCCTCGATATGATCCGGCAGGTGGATTTCGATGGGGTTTTCGCTTTCATGTACTCGGATCGCCCGGTGGCGCCGGCCGCCCGTTTTGCCGACAAGGTGCCGGAGGCCGAAAAAAAAAGGCGCCTGCAAACGCTGCTGGCCGTGCAAGAGCTCATCACCACCCGCAAAAACCAGGCCTTGGTCGGCACCGTGCAGCGGATCCTGGTGGACGGCGCTGGCAAAAAAATGGGAGACAGCCCCCATGCCCCCCAGTGGGTGGGCCGCACCGTGACCAACAAGATCGTCCACTTTTCCAGCGCCGACGCCGCTCCCGGCCTTGCACCCATTGCACCCGGCATGCTGATCGACGTCCTGATCGAAAACGCCTTTGCCCACTCCCTCAGAGGCCGCCCCCTGGAATGCCAAACGCCTTGCACCGGCGTAAAAGGAGAAAACAGCCATGCTGCATAAAGCCACCATCGCGGGTCTGACCATGGACCCGACCTCCAACACCCCGATTATCATCCTCAAGGTCGATCAGAGCGATAAAGCCGTTCCGATCTGGATCGGCCTGCTGGAAGCCACGGCGATTGCCTCGGCGCTGCAGAACATCGAGTTTGAGCGCCCCATGACCCATGACCTGCTCAAAAACCTGCTGGAAAAACTCGACTGTCAGGTCACCCGCGTGGAGGTCTGCGACTTGCGCGACAACACCTTCTACGCCAGGATCCACTGCACGACCCAGGAGGAAACCTTCAGCATCGACTCGCGGCCGAGTGACGCCATCGCCATCGCCCTGCGCTTTCAGGCGCCCATTTTCCTGGACGATCGGGTGATCGAAAAATCGGCGACCAACAGTGAGGGCGGCGAAGCCCAGGATAAAAGCGAGGAGGGGCGCAAGTGGGCCGAGTACCTCAAAAACCTCTCGCCCGAGCATTTCGGCAAGTACAAGGTGTGAGCTGGGCGCGCGCCGGATGCGACCCGACCCGGCGCGACAGCCGAAGGGATACTGGTAAATGAAGGTAATCTTGTTGATGGCCCAAACCCTCGACGGCAAAATCGGCCGCAACTCCGGCCATTTCCCCGACTGGACCGGCAAAGAGGACAAACGCCTGTTCGTCCGGATCACCAAGGCCGCCGGGGTGCTGATCATGGGATCCAAAACCTACGACACCATCGGCGGCCCCCTGCCCGGGCGCAAGAACGTGGTACTTACGCGCGACAAAAGCCGCAGGTCGGATTTTCCCAACCTGGTGTTCACCGGCAACCCCCCGCGGGAAGTGTTGGCCGATCTGCAAGCCGAAGGCTACACCACGGCCGTTCTCGCGGGCGGCACGGTGATCAACACCCTCTTCGCCCGCGAGGGGCTCATCGACGAGATCATGCTGACCATCTGCCCACTTTTTTTCGGCAGCGGCATCGCGCTTTTCTCCGAGGAGGTCCCCCTCAAGCTGCGGCTGCTTAAAACCGAAATCCTGGGCGGTGACGCGATTTTTGCCAGCTACGAGGTGGTCAAATAGCCCCGGCGCGCCCAGTCCGCGGCCCCGGCTGACCGCTCGAACATCTTTCACCCCCGCCTTTCCAGCGGGCCCCATACCCGCTACCCTAAAACCCCAAGCGAGGAGAGACCGTCAACATGCTGATGACCACCGAACGGCAGGCGCTTGTCCACTACGGCCAACAACTTTTAGCCAGCGGCCTGACCAGCGGCACCGGCGGCAACCTGAGCCTTCTGGCGCCGCGGCAGGATCGGGTGGCCATCACCCCCAGCGGCATCGCGTATGACCGCATGACCCCCGAAGATATCGTGATCGTGGATTTGGGCGGAAAAGTGATCGAGGGACACCGCAAACCCTCCAGTGAAGCGGGGTTTCACATCGCACTCTACCGCAAGCGGGCCGACATTGGCGCGGTGGTCCACACCCATTCGGTCTACGCCACGACCCTGGCCTGCCTGCACTGGGAAATCCCGGCGGTGCACTACCTGGTCGGTTTTTCAGGCCTCAAAGTACCCCTGGCGCCGTATGCCACCTTTGGCAGCCGGGAACTGGCCGACAACCTGGCCGAAACCATCGCGAACTTCAACGCCGTCCTGCTGGCCAACCACGGGCTGGTGGCCGTCGGCGGCGATCTGCCGCGGGCCTTTGCGACCGCCGAGGAGATCGAATTCGTGGCGCGCCTCTACTACCAGACCCGCTTGGCGGGAGCCCCCAAAATCCTGCC
>JBAPYE010000004.1:0-5329 GCA_049284575.1 Desulfobacterales bacterium | reverse complement strand
ATGCACGACATCGAAACGCTCATAACCCATTTTCTGGGCGTCAGCTGGGGCCCGGTCATTCCGCCCGGAGAGGCCTGTGTCGCCATCGAGGCCACCAAGGGCTGCAACAGCTATTACCTGATCAGCGACGGCGGGATTCACGCCTACCGCACCCGGATCCGAACGCCGTCTTTCGCCCACTTGCAGATGATACCGCTTATCAGCCGCGGTCTGATGATTCCCGACCTGCTGGCGATCATCGGCAGTATCGACTATGTGATGGCGGATGTGGACCGCTAAGCGTGCCGTTCGATAAACAGCATCTTTTGGCCCAGGCCGGCATTCTCGAGAATTCGAAATCCTCGACGTAGCCAGGCTACGCCTGCGGTTTCAAATTCACTGCGGCCTTGGCCTGAACCAAAACCTACCGTTTTTCGAACGGCACGGGGTGAGGACAAATCAAATGTTGACACCCGATGAAATCGAAGAGATCGAGGCCGAATTCCAGCGGTACGAACAAAAACAGGCCGTCTGCATCGAGGCGCTGAAAATTGTTCAGCGCCGCCGGGGCTGGGTGTCCGACGACGCCCTAAGAGATCTGGCGCGATACCTGGACATGACCGCGGACGAACTCGATTCGGTGGCGACATTCTACAATTTCATCTTTCGCAAACCCGTGGGCCGACACGTCATCCTGATTTGCGACAGCGTCAGCTGCTGGATCATGGGCTACGACCGGATTCTGGACCGGTTGAAAGAGCACCTCGGGATCGGATTCGGTGAGACCACCGCCGACGGTCGCTTCACCCTGCTGCCAAATGTCTGCCTGGGCGCATGCGATCACGCTCCGGTTCTGAGGATCGACGAAGACCTGCACAGGGACGTGGATCCGGAAATGCTCGACCGGATCCTGTCCCAATACGGATAGAGCGTCCGGGTTTAAAAAGCCCGGCTTTGGCGGCACTCCGAAGAGGTGTGCACTAACCCCGTCGATTGGAATCGATGGAATAATGGAATGATGGGTGCAAAAGCGGAATAAGTCATCTAAAAAAGATAGAATACCTTAAAATCCATTAACTCAATATTCCACTATTCCAGCGCTCCAGCCCGTCGGTTATGACAAACTCGGTTGTCTTTGATCTGGCCCAAAGGACCGGGTCTCCTAAGAAACAATAAAGAGAGCTGGTGAGATGGAACGGCCCCTGACAGAGCACATCCGACCTGGGGAAGAGCCCCTCGACATCGACGCCTACGAATCGGCCGGCGGTTACCAGGCCCTGCGCAAGGCTCTCCAAAGCCTGTCCCCGCCAGACGTGGTCAAAGCCGTCGACGATTCCCATCTGCGCGGTCGCGGCGGAGCCGGCTTCCCCACGGGCCACAAGTGGCGTTTCGTGCCCCAGGGCAAGGACGCCCGGCATCCCAAGTACCTGGTGATCAACGCCGACGAAATGGAGCCGGGGACGTTCAAGGACCGCCTGCTTCTGGAAGGGAACCCCCACCAGCTGATCGAGGGCATCCTGATCGCCGCGTACGCCATCCAGGCCGACATCGCCTATATTTTCCTGCGAAAGGCCTACGTTACCGCGGCGCGGCGACTGAACCAGGCCATCGCCGACGCTTACGACGCCGGATACCTCGGCCGCAACATCCTGGGAACCGATTTCAGTCTGGAGCTCTATCTGCACATCAGTGCCGGGCGGTATATCTGCGGCGAGGAAACGGCCCTGCTCACCGCGCTGGAGGGGCGCCGCGCCCTCCCCCGCGCCAAGCCACCCTTCCCGCCGGTGGTGGGCCTTTGGGGCAAACCCACCATCGCCAACAACGTCGAAACCATCTGCAACGTTCCCCACATCATCGCCCGCGGGCCCGACTGGTATCGGCGGCTGAGTCACGGCACCGACGGCGGCACCAAGATTTACGGCGTCAGCGGCCGGGTCAAAAACCCCGGGGCCTGGGAGTTGCCCATGGGCACGACCATCCGCGAAATTCTCGAGGAGCACGCCGGCGGCATGCATGACGGCTTCCATCTTCGCGGGCTGATTCCCGGCGGCGCCTCCACCGACTTTCTGGTGGAAGAACACCTGGATGTCAAAATGGATTTCGATTCCGTACAGCAGGCCGGCAGCCGGCTGGGAACCGGCACCATGGTGATCCTGGACGACCGCACCTGTCCGGTGGGGCTGGTTCTGAACCTCATGCGTTTCTTCGCCCAGGAATCCTGCGGCTGGTGCACGCCGTGCCGCGAGGGGCTCCCATGGGCGGCGCGGGTGCTGGAGGCCATCGAAAACGGGGCCGGCCGGCCCCAGGACATCGAAATGCTGCAGCGCCACACGCACCTGCTTGGACCGGGGCACACCTTTTGCGCCCTGGCCCCGGGCGCCATGGAACCATTGCAGAGCGCCCTGAAGTACTTTGAAGAAGACTTCCACCGCCACATCCGCGAGAAACGCTGTCCGTGGAGATGACCATGGTGACTATTTATATCGACGGCCGTTCCTATCAAGTCAAAGACGGTCAAAATCTTCTTCAGGCCTGTCTTGGCCTGGGCTTCGACCTGCCCTATTTTTGCTGGCATCCGGCCTTGGGATCGGTGGGCGCCTGCCGCCAGTGCGCGGTCAAACAGTTCAAAGACGAAAAGGACACCGACGGTCAGATCGTCATGGCCTGCATGACACCGGCCGACGACGGCACCCGCATTTCCATCGACGATCCGGAGGCAAGGGCCTTCCGAAGCAGCGTGATCGAGTGGCTGATGGTCAATCACCCCCACGACTGCCCGGTGTGCGACGAAGGCGGTGAATGCCACTTGCAGGACATGACCGTGATGACCGGGCACACCTACCGGGAATACCGGTTCAAAAAGCGCACTCATCGCAACCAGCAGTTGGGCCCCTTCATCAACCACGAGATGAATCGCTGCATCCAGTGTTACCGCTGCGTCCGGTTCTACCGCGACTATGCCGGGGGGCGTGACCTCGATGTCTTCGGCAGTCACGACCATGTGTACTTCGGACGTCACCGCGACGGTGTTCTGAAAAGCGAATTCAGCGGCAACCTGGTGGAAATCTGCCCCACCGGTGTGTTCACCGACAAGACGTTGAAAAAACATTACAACCGTAAATGGGACCTCCAAACCGCCCCATCCATCTGCGTCCATTGCGGCCTGGGCTGCAACACGCTGCCGGGGGAGCGCTACGGACAGCTGCGGCGGATTCGCAACCGCTATCACCACGAAGTCAACGGCTATTTTCTCTGCGACCGTGGTCGCTACGGATATGCGTTTGTCAACAGTCCCCGGCGCATCCGTCGACCGCTGGGGCGTAGCAGTCGTAGCGACAAGCACCAAACCCTCACCCGGGATGCGGCGCTGCGTCGGGCGGCCGAACTGCTGGGCAATGGTCGACGGTTGATCGGTATCGGCTCGCCGCGGGCGTCGCTGGAATCCAATTTTGCCCTGCGCAGCCTGGTGGGCCCGCAAAACTTCTACGCCGGCATATCCGACAGGGATTTCGAACTCCACAATCTGGTCAAAGACGTTCTGCAGCGAGGTCCGGCCCGCAGCCCATCCCTGAATGAAACCATGGTGGCCGACGCCGTTTTCGTACTGGGAGAGGACGTCACCAACACCGCCCCCCTGCTGGCACTTAACCTGCGTCAACTGCAGTACCGCAAGGCGGCTCGCATCGCCTCAAACATGCGCATTCCCCAATGGAGCGCCGCCGGCGTCCGCGAGGTCGGCCAAAACGAAAGGGCGGCTCTCTATATCGCGACGCCACGGAAGACCAAGCTTGACGACGCGGCCGCCGGAACCCATCGCGCGACCCCCGACGGACTGGCACGCCTGGGGCTGGCCGTGGCCTCGGCGCTGGATCCGGCGGCACCGGCCGTGACCGATATGACCGACGCCGAGCTTTCCATGGCCCGGGAAATCGCCCGGGTCCTGCGCGAGGCCGACCGTCCGCTGGTGGTCTGCGGCGCGTCCAACGGCAGCCGGGTGCTGATCCAGGCGGCCGCCAATGTGGCCGCAGCGCTGTGTACCGGTGGACGCTCCGGAGAAATTTTTCTGACGCTGCCCGAATGCAACAGTCTCGGTCTGGCACTCATGGGGTCCGCCGGGGGCCTCGAAACCGCATTCGAGGCGCTGAAGGAGGGCCGGGCCAATACGCTCGTCGTCGTTGAAAACGATCTCTTCCGCAGGATCGACTTCGATGCGGCGACGGCTTTGCTGGATGCCGCCGAACACGTGGTGGCCATCGACCACCTTGATCACGCGACCACGCGACGGGCCGACTTGGTGCTGCCGGCAGCGACCTTTGCCGAAGGGTCCGGCACGCTGGTCAACAACGAAGGCCGCGCCCAGCGCTTTTACGCCGTATTCGAACCGCCGCCGGACGTTCAGGCGAGCTGGCGCTGGCTGCAGGATCTGATGACGCCTGCCGGACGATCCGAAGTGGCTCACCGGCAGATCCTGGACGACGTGGTGGCCGCCGTGTCCGCGGCGATACCCGCGTTGAAGGAACTGATTGCAGTGGCACCGCCCGCGGGTTTCCGCACCACCGGCGGCCGCATTCCGCGCCAGAGCCATCGCTTCAGCGGCAGAACGGCCATGCATGCCGATATCAGTGTCCATGAACCCAAACCGCCGCAAGATGTCGATACCCCGCTGGCGTTTTCCATGGAGGGACACGACAGCCCGCCACCACCGCCGCCGTCGCTGATTCCCCGCTTCTGGGCGCCGGGGTGGAATTCAGTGCAGTCCCTCAACAAGTTTCAAAGTGACATTGGAGGGACGCTGCGCGGCGGCGACCCCGGCCGGCGCCTGATCGAACCCCAAGCTGCCGGACCACCGACCTATTTCCCCGACATCCCGCCGCGAGGAGAGCCCCGGAAGAACGGCTGGCAGTTTGTCGCGCTGCATCACATTTTCGGTTCCGAAGAATTGAGCCTGCTGTCGTCCGGGGTGGCCGAGCTTGTGCCGCAACCCTATCTGGCGCTGCGCCCGGAGGATGCCGCCCGCCTCGGCGTCACCGAGGATGATCCGGTGACGGTCACCATCGACGATGTCACCCTCCAGCTGGCCGTCAAGCTGGATCCCGGTCTGCCCGAAAACACGGCCGGTCTGCCGTCGGGCCTGCCGCGGATGCCGGTGCTGAGCCTGCCGGCTTTCGGCACGATTGAAAAGGGGATAGAAGATGAATGAGATTCTGCGGTCCCTCATCATCGTGTACGCGGTCCTGGCCGGAGCCCTCGCCGTAAGCGCCGGCCTGATTTGGCTGGAACGGCGACTCCTGGGGCTCTGGCAGGATCGTTACGGTCCCAACCGCGCGGGACCCTTCGGGCTGCTGCAGGT
>JBAPYE010000003.1:0-3644 GCA_049284575.1 Desulfobacterales bacterium | reverse complement strand
GAGACCAGCACGTTGAGGACCACGTCGGCAAAGAAGGTGATGATGCCGTCGCGGCTGCAGCAGGCGCTCACCCGGTTGCGGAAGCAGGTGGTGGTGCAGGTGTCGCTGAAATAATCGGCCAAAAACGCGGCCATCTCCGCCCGCAGCGCCAGGTAGGGCGCCGCCTGGCGGCGCAGGCAGCCCTGACCCGACGGCCCGAGGTGGACGAGGTGGCTACGCACCAGGACAAGCGCCTCGAGCTGTTCGCGCTGGTAGGCGCTCAGCTCGGTGGCGGGGCGCTCTGCCACTCAGGGCGCCTTGCGGCCGCAGCAGCTCCCGGGGCCGGCACAGCCCGCGTGACCCGGCGCGGATCCGCAGCAGGCGGTGTCCCCCGGACCGGGCAGGGAATGCCGCGAAGCGCCGGAAAAGGAGGAGTGCGCCGACAGCAGTTTTTTGAGACGGCTGCCGCCGCAGGCCGGACAGACCGGCGCCTCGGCGGCAGTGGTCATCAGGATTTCAGAAGTTTGACCGCAGTCGGGACAGAGGTAGTCGAAAAGCGGCATGGGTCACCCCCTCACGGTTTTCGACCGTTTCCAGGCTGGTAGTCTTCCAGGGCCCGTTGCAGGGTCTTGGCCGCCAGCCGGATACAGTCCTGTTTCTGGTCGGGAATTCCCACCAGAGAGCGAAAGATATCCGCATCGCGAATCAACCGGGCATCCGCCAGACTGGCCCCCTTGATCATGTCGGCAACCGCCATCGCGGAGGCCACCGCGCCAGGGCAGCCCATAACCTCGAACCGCGCATCCTGAATCACACCGTCCGCAATTTTGAGGTACACCCGCATGGTGTCGCCGCACTCCCCGGTGACCTCACTCACCTGATCGGCATTCGCCAGTTTTCCCATGTTGGGCTTGTCGAGATAATAGGCGATGGCCCGGTCGGAATAGCCCGCGCCGGCCAGCATGTCATGCATTGCGTTGCGGGCTGCCGGTTCGATGGTCGGATTGTTGCTCATTTCTCACTTCCTTAGAAGAGTTGACAGCCGGTCGAATGCCAACCGGCGCAGTCTGCCGGCGGCGTTCAGTGGCTGCAGCCACCGTCCTGGCTGTGACCGGCGCAGGTGAGCGCCGGCGTGAAGGTCGGCAGACGCTCGGCCTGGATCAGGGCCAGGTTTTCGGCCACCGTACCCTCGACCGCCCGATAGGCCTGAACGCCGGCGGCATTGAGTTGGCGCAGGGCGCCGCCGCCGATCCCGCCGACCACCACGGCGTCCACCGAGGTGCCCGCAAAGGCGCTGAGCGGCTGGCAGTGGCCGTGGAGATGGTCGCGGTCGGGGTTGATGATGGTTTCGCAGCTGCCGCTGACGCTTTCAACGACAATGAAATAGGGGGCGGAGCCGAAGTGGCCGTAAACCGGGCTATCGAACCCGCGGTCCTCTTGGCTGGGAAAGGCGATGCGCATGACGGTCTCTCCTGTTTTGAAAAGACACCCGTTGGGTTTTTCACCCGCGGGGCAAAATAGCAGCGGGGCGGCGCGCCGCCCCACGTCAACAGACTGAATTTAGGGCAATCCCGGCCTGGTGTCAAGACCGGGCGCGCCCACCGGCGGCTATTTTTTTGCGACCGCCGGCTGGCAGCCCTTGACCCCCTCACCCATCTAGTGCTCTGGGCTGGCCGTGCTGCAGTTTGAACGGTGCGGGGCCCAACCAGGCCTTGCCAACCCCCAATGACTCCGGTATATCTTTCGCGCCGCAGTCGCCTGCAGCCCCGAAAACCAGGATAAGGAAATTCGCAGCCCCCATGACCGTCAACCCCCCCATCGCCGTGGTGGCGATCGCCGGCGTTTTCCCCGACGCCCCCGACGTGGAGACCTTCTGGAGGAATATCCACGGCAAAGTGGACACCTGCCGCGAGGTTCCCCCGGAGCGCTGGGTCGCACCCCCGGCGGCCATGGTCAGCCCGAGCCCCCAGCCTGATCGGGCCCTCACCCGCCGCGCCTGTCTGGTGGACCCGCTGCCGCTGGATCCCGTCGGCCTGGACCTGGATCCCGACCTGCTGGCGGCCCTCGACCCCCTCTACCATCTGGTGCTCGGAGCCGGCCGCGATGCGTTTGCCCAATGCCGGCACGCGGCCCTCGACCGGGAGCGCATCGGCACCGTCCTGGCGGCCATCGTCCTGCCCACCGACGCCGCCTCCCGGATCAGTTGGGAACTGCTCGGCCGCCCCCTGGAAACCCGGCTTTTCGGGCAAGCTGCGGTTCCGGCCGCGATCGACCGCCCTGCCTGTTTGGCCGCCCGGGTGGCGGGTCTGCCGGCCGCCCTGCTGGCCCGGGCGCTCCACCTCGGCGGTGGCAGCTACACCCTGGACGCCGCCTGCGCCTCATCGCTTTTCGCCGTCAAGCTGGCCTGTGACGCACTCCAGACGTATCGTGCGGACGCCATGCTGGCCGGCGGCGTTTCTCGCCCGGACTGCCTCTACACCCAGGTGGGCTTCAGCCAGCTGCGGGCGCTGTCGCCCTCGGGCCGCTGCGCCCCCTTTGATCGCAGCGCGGACGGCCTGGTGGTCGGCGAAGGCGCCGGTATCCTGGTGCTGAAGCGTCTTGCGGACGCCGTGGCCCACGGCGACCGGATTCACGCCGTGATCCGCGGCATCGGCCTTTCCAACGACATCGGCGGCAGCCTCCTGGCGCCTGCCGGCGAGGGCCAGCTGCGGGCCATGCGGGATGCTTACGCGGCCGCGGGTTGGCGGCCGGATGCGGTGGACCTGATCGAGTGCCACGGCGCCGGCACCCCGGTGGGGGATGCCACCGAAGTGCGCAGCCTGGCATCCCTGTGGGGCGGACAGGCCTGGCAGCCGCAGCAGTGCGCCATCGGGTCGCTCAAATCCATGATCGGGCACCTGCTGACCGCGGCCGGGGCCGCCGGAGCCATCAAGACCCTACTGGCCCTTCAGCATCGGACCCTGCCGCCCTCGCTGCACTTCAGCGCCGCGCCGCCCCAAAGCCCGCTGGTAGACGGCCCTTTCCGGGTTCAAACGGACCCCGCCGATTGGGAGCGCCGGGCAGCCGGCCAGCCCCGCAGAGCGGCCGTGAGCGCCTTTGGCTTCGGCGGCATCAACGCCCACATCCTGCTCGAGGAGTTCATCGACCCCGACCCGGCCGTCCCCCCGCCTCCCCGCACCGCCCGCGCGGCGGTCGAAACCCCGGTACCGGCGGGGCCGGCGGTGGCCATCGTCGGCATGCAAACCATTTTCGGGGGTCTGGAGGGATTGCGGGCCTTTCAGGAAGCCGTTTTCACCGGCGCGACGGCCATCGCCCCCAGGCCCCCAGAGCGCTGGAAAGGGGCTGAGGCCGCGGCGGCAGGGCTCCTCGGAAACGCCGGCAGCCGGGGGGCCTTTCTGACAGACCTGGCGGTGGGGGTCGGAGAATTTCGCATCGCCCCCAACGAAATCGCCGATCTCCTGCCCCAGCAGCTGTTGATGCTCAGGGCCGCCGCCGGCGCCATGCGGGCGGCCGGTTTCGACGGTCGGCCCGAGCGGCCGCGCATGGGGGCCGTGATCGGGATCGACTTCGATTACGCGGCCACCGATTTTCACCTGCGCTGGCACCTCCTGCAGGCCGCCGCCGTGTGGAACGACCGCTACCGCCTCGGCCTCGACGCCCAGGCC
>JBAPYE010000002.1:0-2094 GCA_049284575.1 Desulfobacterales bacterium | reverse complement strand
GAGTGGGAACGATCCCCTCGCCGACGGTAATCAACTCCTCGTATAGCTTCTCACCGGGCCGAAGCCCCACGTATTCGATGGGAATGTCCACATCCGGTTCAAAACCCGAGAGGCGAATGAGATCCCTGGCCATGTCGTCGATCCTGATGGCGATGCCCATGTCCAGGATAAAGATTTCCCCCCCCTTCCCCATGGCCCCGGCCTGGAGGATGAGCTGGCTTGCTTCCGGGATCGTCATAAAAAAGCGGGTGGCCTCCGGGTGGGTAACGGTGACCGGCCCCCCCTGGGCGATCTGCCTTTGAAACAGCGGCACCACGCTGCCCGCGCTGCCCACCACGTTGCCGAAGCGCACCGTCATAAACCGGGCTCCGTTGCCAAGTGGGTTTTTCTGGCATTGAACCAGCATTTCTGCCACCCGCTTGCTGGCCCCCATGACGTTGGCCGGCCGAACCGCCTTGTCGGTGGATACGAAGACAAAGCGCTCAACGCCGTGATGAGCGGCCGCCTCGACCACATTGCGGGTGCCGACAATGTTGTTGGTCACCGCCCGCCAGGGCTGCAACTCCAGCATCGGCACGTGCTTGTAAGCGGCGGCGTGAAAGACCACCGCCGGCTTATGCTCAAAAAAGGCGGATGAAAGCAGCGATTCGTCCAATATGTCGCCCAAAATGGGCTGAATTTTGGTGAAACGGAAGTGGCTTTTGAGCTCGAGATCCAATTCGTAAAGGGGGCTTTCGGCGCGTTCATAAAGCACCAATTTGGCGGGGTTGAACCGACAGATCTGCCGGCAGAGTTCGGAGCCGATAGAACCCGCCGCCCCCGTTACCAATACGACATTGCCGGCGATATCGTTTCCGATTTGCCGTTCGTCCAGCTTGACGACCTCGCGGCCCAAAAGGTCGCGGTAGGCAACCTCCCGGATGGAGCGCACCGAAACACGGCCATCGATCAGCTCTTTATACCCCGGAATGGTTTTAAAGGGGATTGCCGACTTTTTGCAGAGATCGACGATGCGACGCATCTGAGCCCCTTTGGCGGAGGGAATGGCGATCAGGATCTCGTCGACGGCAAGTTTTTTAGTGAAAAGTTCAACCTGATCGATGGATCCCAGCACCGGCGCACCGTGGATTTTTTTCCCCTGCTTGGTCGCATGGTCATCGAGAAAGCCCACGATATGATACTGCAGGTGCCCATTGCTGCGAATCTCCCGGTAGATGGTTTCCCCGCAGTTGCCCGCCCCGATGATGAGAAGACGCCGCTGATTTTTTCTCCTTTGGGAGAACAGGTTTTTCAGACGTTTTCCCAAGGCAATGTCCTGGTCTGAGTCTTCAAAGATTTCGAAGAAAAAACGAACGAAAAGCCGTAACCCACCGATAAAAAAAATTGTGAGACACCAGTCGATGACAAAAGCGCTGCGAGGAAAGCCGATGAAACGGGTGGCCAGCAGAATGCCGGTGAAGATGATCAGCGAACTGACCGAGGCGGCCTTGATCACGTTGATCAAATCCCGCACACCGGTAAACCGCCACATCCCCTTGTAAAGATCAAAAAAATGAAAGACGATCACTTTGGTCAGGAGAAAAAGTGGCAGAATTTTTATCAGATTGTTTTGATAGGTCGCATAAAGGCGAAAATCGAGGCGCAGCAGGTAGCTGAACTGGATGGCGGCAATCAGCAGTAGAATGTCCAAAACAACGATGACCACAAAATTTCTATAGATATGCAATGGTTTTTCCCCGATTCATGCCCAAGGGTCCATCAATGCGTAACGCCCTCCCCCCGAAACGTCTTGGCGAGGGTCAAGAGGATAATCCTCAGGTCAAAGCGCATCGATCGGTTTTTCAGGTAGAATTCATCATAAGCCACTTTGACGGGAATCGGCAATTCATCGCGGCCGTTGATCTGGGCCCATCCGGTAATGCCGGGTTTGAGGGTGTGGACCCCCCTGGAAGTCCGAAGCCCAATCAGATCGTCCTGATTGAACAGCGCCGGCCTGGGGCCGACAAAGGCCATGCGCCCCTCAAGAACGCTGAAGAGCTGAGGTAGTTCATCGAGGCTGGTTTTTCTCAAAAATCTTCCGATACCTGTAACATA
>JBAPYE010000001.1:0-11568 GCA_049284575.1 Desulfobacterales bacterium | reverse complement strand
ACTTTTTGGATCGTCCCGGCACCGGCGGCCGCCTCCAGGGAGCACTGCTTCTGGGCGGGCACCTTGGCAACCCGCGGGCCAGGTTGTCGCTGGCGGGTGCGGATGTCGCCGTTGAAAACGTCCGGGTCGGCGACCTGAATGCTGCCTTGCGGCTTGACCAGGGCCGTCTGCAAATCGAGCGCCTCACCGTTCGCAACCGGCGTTCAGTCGCCGATGCCAGCGGCACCCTGCGCCTCATGGATGTTGCCACGGGCCGGTGGCTGGCGGATCCGGCGCTGCAGGTGGAGATCACCGCGGACGCCCCCCAGCTTGAAGATTTCAGTCCGCTGCTCAAAGGCCGGGCCTCCCTGGAGGCCCGTTTGGGCGGCACCCTGCGCCGCCCGCTGGGCACCGTGGTCCTGAGGGGCGCTGACCTCGACAGCGGTTACCAGAAATTCTCGGCCCTGTACTTCAGCGCCCTGTTGGAAGGAGAAAGGGTGGGGCTGGATCGCCTGGAGGTGGCCGTCGCGGATGGCCAGGCCCTGGCGGCCTCGGGGTGGCTTGGATACGACGGCTCGTATCGGCTTGAAGTTGACGGCGACCCCATCTCCCTGAAGCAGATCGACCTGCTGCAGCGGCATTTTCCCACGGCCGAAGGCCTTGCCGCTCTCACCCTCAAAGGCCAAGGCACCCTGAAAGATCCCCGGCTCACTGGAGAGTTGGCCGTCACCGCGGTTCGCATCGGCGGCAGCCCCGTGGAGGACCTGCGTTTGACCCTCGGGCTGGAAAATGGACTGGCGCAGATCTCGGGCCGTCTCAACTTTGATTTGGCGGCCAGCTACGACCTGAACACCCAGCAGGTTGACCTGCGCGCCGCATTCCAGGACACCGCCGTCGCCCCCTATACCCGCATCGCCGGTTGGCCGGACATCACGGGGCGTCTCAGCGGCACCCTGGCGGCCCGCGGCACCCCCCGGCGGATCGCCGAGATCACCGCAGGGGCGGACATTTCGGATCTTTCGCTGGCCTACCAGGGGACCCCGCTGGTGGCAGCCCAGCAGCTGCGGTTTTCAATGGCCAACGGCCAAGTGCGGCTCCCCCGCAGCCGGTTGACGCTGCTCCAAGACGGCTGGCTGGAATTTTGGGGGCAAGGGGGCATTCAGGGGCCACTGGACTTTGAGGGGTCGGGTTTTCTGCCGCTCCAGGACTTGGCGCCGCTGGCGGTGGATCTCGGTGCTCCCCAGGGAAGTCTGCGGGTTCAAAGCCGCCTGGGCGGAAGCCCGGCGGCGCCGGAACTGCGCCTGGAGGTGATCCTGGCCGATATCGGCTGCGACCTGCCGGGGCTCGCCACCCGCCTCCACAGCCTGAACGGCAAACTTCTGCTGACGCCCGAGAGCCTGCGGGTCGATGATCTCAAGGGGATGATGGACGGCGGGAGCTTCGAGCTGGCCGGGGGGTTCGATCTGGACGCCTTCACACCCCGTCAGGTGGATCTAAGTCTGAGCGCCGCGGCCCTGCCGCTGGCGGTGCCCGACACCCTGGAGCTGCTCCTAAACGGCGACCTGCGGCTTTCGGGGACCCCGGATAATTCCCGCCTCAACGGAACGCTGACCCTGATCGAGGGCCTCTACTTCCGGGATGTCAACCTCAGCCCCCTGCGCCGCCTGGAGCGCCGACCGGCGCCGGCGCCGGTCGCGGCGCGCAGCTTCCCCTACCCCTTTCTCAAGAATCTGGCCCTGGCGGTTGCCGTCACCCACCGCAGCCCCTTGGTGGTGGACAACAACCTCGCCTCCCTGGAGGTCACCCCGGATCTGAGAATCGGCGGCACCCTGGAAAGGCCTGTGGTCGACGGCCGCATCCAGGTGCCGTCCGGCACGATCACTTACTATCATCGGAGCTTCACGCTGCAAAAAGGGGTCGTGGATTTTGTCAGCCCCTACCGTATCGAACCGCTGGTGGATCTGGAAGGTGAAACCCAGGTGCGCTCCTGGCGCATTCGTCTGGCGGTTTCCGGTCCCCTGGACAATCTCGAGTTCACCCTGACCTCCGACCCCCAGGAATCCGACCAGGACATCCTCTCGCTGTTGCTGGTGGGCAAAACCACCGGTGAGTTGATCTCCGGCGAGGGCGGGAGCAGCTTGTCGCCGGAACAACTGATGGCCAATCTGGTGGCCGGTAGACTGGCGGATGAGGTCAAAGAAGCCACCGGCCTCGACCTGCTGGAAGTCGAGGCCTCCAGTCAGGGCGAAAACGGCGCGGATGCCGACACCACCATCCAGGTCACCGTGGGAAAAGAACTTTCGCGCCGGCTGATGGTCCTCTATGCCACCCGATCCCGGGGGGGGGAGGTGGTACAGCGCGCCGAAGCCGAATACCGGCTGTTGGAGCGTTTCCTGTTGACCGCCTTTCAGGACAACCTGGGCGTCTTCGGGGGCGCCCTGTCATACCGCCTGGAGTTTCGCTGATGCCCTTGCCCAGTCCCTTGTCACCGCCCCCGGCGGCCGCCCGCTTTCCCACCCGCTCCGCCAGGCGGCTGATGGGATCTCTCACGCTGCTCGCGCTCTGCTCTCTGGCGGCCGCCGTGCCGGCGGCAGCCGGCATCCCGGAGGCGGTTGGGGCGCTGCTCGCCGATGTGGTGCTGGACATCCGTCGGCACCCTGCCGACCAGACCGACTGGCAGACCCTGAGCCGCAACCTGGTGCGCTTGAAATCCGGTGACCGCCTGACTGCCGCAGGGGTGGAGGAAGCCCTGGCAGCCCTGGAGGCCAGCAACCGTTTTGAAAAGATTCACGCCGACACCGTCGACACCCCGGCCGGGCCGGTGCTGACCTTCACCCTGACCCCCTTCCGGCGCATCAAGGTCATCCACATCCAAAACGCCGCGCCCCTGTTTACGCGCGACATCCGCAACCGTATGAGCATCCACGCCGGCGGCCAGTTCCCCGAGGGCAGCCTGGCGACCCAGGCGGCTGCGGTCGAGGCGCTCTACCGGGAGGAGGGGTTTGTCGCGCCGCGGGTCGAGGCGGAAGCCCGCCTGGACCCGGCTGACGGTCTCTACACGATACGCTTTGTTGTCCACAAGGGGGTCTGGCAGCGTTTGGGGAACCTTTCCTTCCAGGGCAACCACGCCTTTTCCGCAGACCGCTTGAAACTTCGCATGCGCGTCTGGCGGGCCGGCCTGCTCGTGGGCAGCGCATCGCGTTTCATCGAAAAAAACCTGACTGCCGACGTTCAGCGCCTGACCGCCTTTTACCGCGCCCGCGGCTTCGTCGACTGCCGGATCACCCCGCTGCTCACCCGGGACGCAGCCGGCGGCGTGGTAGATGTCCTCATGAACGTTGACGAGGGGCCCCGCTACCGGGTGGAATTCGACGGCAACCAGGCCTTCGGGGATCGGACCCTCCGGAAAGACTTGGTCCTCTTCGAGGAGGGCAACCGCACCAACCGTGGAGTCCGCAAAACCATCCGCAACATCCGGCAGCGTTACCACCAGGCCGGGTACGGCGATGTGCGGGTTAAAACCGAACAGACCACCGAAAGTCGCGACGGGCAACCGGTTGAACACCTGGTGTTCCATATCCTCGAGGGCCCCCGCACGGTGGTGAGCGAGATCACCATAAACGGCAGCCGGGCCCTGCCGGAAGAAGCGATTCTTCGGCAGATGGACTCCCGAGCGAAAAAGCCGTTTGTGCCCGACGCCCTGGAAAACGACATTGCCGCCCTGACGGAGCGCTTCCGGCGCCTGGGCTTTAGCGAGATCGCAGTCGCCCCCCAGCTGGACTTCAGTCCCGACCGCCAATCGGCGGCCATCACGCTGGCGGTCGTCGAGGGGCCGCAGCAGCGGGTGAGCGAAGTCGAAATCACGGGTATCGACGCCCCGACGGTTGCCCAGGCCCGCTCTGCAATCGCCCTGCAGCCAGGGGAGCCGTTTCGCCGCTACATGCTTCAAAGCGACGAGAATACGCTGGCCGCCCTGATTTCGGAAAAAGGCTTTCCCCACGTGACGGTGGTCGGTAGCGCCACCCCGGACCCCGACCCCACCGAGCTCAAGCTGCGCTACGCCGTCGAACCGGGACCGGCCGTCGTCAACGGCCACATCCATTACGCCGGCAATCTGCGCACGCGCCCAGAGATTCTCGACCGTGAGGCCGGACTGCAGCCCGGCGCGCCGTTTTCCCTGAAACAGGCCACCACGGCCCAGCGCAACCTGAGAAATGTGGACGTCTTCAACTCGGTCCAGTTCACCACCATCGGGCTTCGCGAAAAGTGGGAAGAGGTCGAATTTTTTGCAGACCTGGAAGAGAAAAAACCCTATTTTTTCGAGCTGGGGGGCGGCTACCAAAGCGATTCCGGCCTTTTCGCCGGCACCCGGCTGGGAGACCAAAACCTCTTCGGCATGAACCGCAGACTCACCCTCGGCGGTCAAGTCAGTGAAACCGGCTACCGCACGGAGCTGGAACTTCAAGACCCCAACCTCTGGAGCACCGGCACGAGCGCCGCCCTGAGCCTGTTTATCGAGCGCATCGAGGAATTCAACACGAACTTCGAGACCCGTGCCTACGGGGCCGTTTTGGGTTTGAGCCGCAAATGGTTCGAAAACTGGCGCACCGGAATCGGCACCCGGCTGGAGCGCCGGGAACAGCTTGCCACCGGTAGCGGTGAAATTAGCGACACCGACGTCGAACTGGGCCGCCGCACATTGATCGTCACCACCCCCTCCCTGCAGTATGACAGCCGGGATTCCTTTATCCGCCCCCGCAAGGGGCTTTTCATGAACCTTGCGGTGGATATCTCCAAGGGGGTTGAAAACCCCGAAGACGATTTTCTCAAATACCGCGGCGAGGGCCGCGCATTCTGGAGCCCGTTGACGCGCCTGACCCTGGCCGGGACCACACGTCTGGGGTACATCACACCTTATGGCGACAGCCGCGACGTGCCCCAAGACCAACTCTTCTTCCTCGGCGGGATCGCCGACGTGCGCGGCTTTGAGGAGAACCTGCTGCGTTTCGACGCCAACGGTGATGCCGTGGGGGGGCGCAGCTCGCTTTCCGGCAGCCTCGAGGCGCGCATCGATCTGGGTCTCGACTTCGAGTTGACCCTCTTCTACGACATCGGTCGTCTGAGCGACAGCGTCGGTGCCGTGGGGGATTACGATTGGCGTGACAGTGTCGGCGCAGGGCTGCGCTACATCACCCCCATCGGCCCGATCGGCATCCTCTATGGTCACAAACTCGATCGCCGCTCAGGGGAAAGCGCCGGCCAGTTTCACTTCGCCATCGGCTATTCCTTTTGACAAACCCCTGGCAGCGTGCGCAAGCTGGGTTGCGGCCGGTTTTTGACATCCCGCCGCAGCGGCTTTTGCGGGCCGTCACAGTCCCCACCGCCGACGCCACAGCGCCGGTGTCGGAATTCTTGAAAAATAAACCGGTCCGTGTCAGAATTCCATTTAAATTCGGGTCGGTCTCAGGGTATTTGCGGCGATGAGGTATGTGACACCACGGCCAGAAGGGGTGTCGGGCGATCGGAAAAACTGTGGGTGTTCGGCCCGCCTGTTTGATCTGTGACGCGTGAGAGGGACGGGATGGCGCCTTACCGGATCATTCTTGCCGATGACCATGCCATGCTGCGAGAGGGCATCGCCAAGCTCATCAACGCGGCAAAGGGCCTGCAGATTGTCGGCGAGGCGTCCGACGGCCTGATGCTCTTGAAGCTGTTGCGGGATACCACGCCCGACATGGTCATCATGGACGTCTCGATGCCCGGCTTGAGGGGTATTGAAGCCGCCCAGGAGATCAGGAAAATCTATCCCGCGGTGGCCATCCTGTTTCTGAGCATGCACAAAAAGAAGGAATACCTGCACCTGGCGTTGGCCACGGGCGCCAAAGGCTACATCCTGAAGGAGGATTCCGGCAGCGAACTGATTCAGGCCATCGCCGCAATCCGCAAGGGTAAAACCTACATTTCACCACTTTTCATGAATGACGTGCCCGCGAACGTCATCCCCGTCGGCCGCGGCAGCCATCCCCGGCCCTATGAACCGCTGACGTCCCGTGAAAAGCAGGTCCTACAACTGATCGCCGAGGGTAAAACCAGCAAGGAAATCGGAGCCCTTCTTTTCATCAGCATCCACACCGTCCACAGCCATCGCAAAAACATCAAAAACAAGTTGGACGTGAGAAAAAATGCCGACCTGATCAGATACGCCATGGAAAAGGGTTACGCCGACTGAAGGCACGGCCTGGGGCGCCAGAGCGCCGCTTACGCACCGGCCGGGCGGCCTGCACGCTCGGAAATTTCAGCCTGCAGCGTGTCAGGGCGCATTGCGCTGCTTCTGAGTGCGGTCAAAAAATTGTTTGAGTTTTTTCTGTGCGCGCCCGTAAACCGTGGCGGCCGGGTAGTTGCCGTAGCGGTTGGGCTCCCCTGCGGGCATGCCGGTCAAGATCGCGATGCCCTCGGCGGCGGTGCGGATCGGGTGGATATGAAACCGCCCCTCGCGCACGGCGTCCACAACGGCGCGTTTGAGCATCAGGTTTTGAACATTGCCGGCAGGAATGACCACCCCCTGGTCGCCGGTGAACCCCTTGGACTGGCACACCTCGAAAAACCCTTCGATCTTCTGGTTGACTCCGCCAATGGGCTGGATGCGCCCCTTCTGGTTGACCGAGCCCGTAACCGCAAGCCCCTGTTTCAGGGGTACGTCCGAGAGACTCGATACTATTGCAAAAAGCTCCGCCGAGGAGGCGCTGTCTCCGTCGACCCCGGCGTAACTCTGCTCAAAGGCGACGCTGATGGTGAGGCTCAAGGGATTGCGCTGGGCGAACGTGCGGCCGAGGTAGCCGGTCAGGATCAGGATCCCCTTGTCATGGGTCCGGCCGCTGAGGTCGGCCTCGCGCTCGACATTGATCACGTTGGGCGGCCCCAGGTAGGTTTCGGCGGTGATGCGCGCGGGACGCCCAAAGGAGATTTCCCCGATCTGGTGAACCGCAAGGCCGTTGACCTGCCCGACCGCGGTGCCGCTTACGTCGATCAGGATAGTGCCGTCAGTGTAGGCCTCGTGGATTTTTTCCTCGTAGAGATTGTAGCGAAAACGATACTCGGTGAAGGCGGTTACCACTTGGGTGTCGGTGACCGTCTCGACCCCCTGGCGACGCGCCCAGTAATCAGCCTCCTTCAACACGCCGATCACCTGCCCGAACCGCAGTGAGAGTTTGCGCTTGTTGGCGGTCGCCTTCTGCCCGTATTCGACGATGGCCGCCACGCCGTCCGGTGTGAAGGGCAGCAGCTGTTCCTCGCGGCAGACGCGCGCAATGAAGCGCGCATAGAGCTGAACGGTCAACTCGGTGCGCTCGACCTCGTCGTCGAAATCCGCCCTGACCTTGAAGATCTTGTTGAACTTGGAATCGTTGTTCTGGAGAGCCTGAAACAGGTCGTAGCTGCCGAGCAAAATCACCTTGACGTCGATCGGGATGGGTGTCGGCCTCAGGCCCACGGACCCCAGCAGCGGTCCGGCGGCCAGGTCTTCGATGTGGAGCTGTTTGTTCTGCAGGGCGCGTTTGAGGCCGTCCCAGACGTGGGCGTTGAGCAGCACCTGCTCCATTTCCATGATCAGCGTTCCACCGTCGGCCGCCAACAGCGAGCCGGCTCTGACCATGGTAAAATCCGATGTCAGCGTGCCCATCACGGCTTGCTTCTCGATGCGGCCAAAAAGGTTCTGGTAGGTGGGGTTGGATTCGAAAATCACCGGGGCACCGCGCATACCGCAGTGGTCCACGAGAACATTGATATCGTAGCGCACCAGGTCCTTTTGGGGTCCCGGAAGCCCCCCGGCGGCCTGGTGGGGCCCCCTGCCCTCGCCGCCTGTCGCCCCGCTGGCAAACAGGGCGGCGTTCTCGACGATGTCCTGCTGCAGTTCGTCCAGAAACCCCAGGATTCCGGCCAACCCCCGGTATTCCTCAATGAGGATGCTCAGCCGGTTGCCGACCACGAAACTCGCCACCTCGGCGGTCAGTTTCTCGACCGCGTTCTGAAGCCCCTGTTTCAGCCGCCCGATCTCCTTGCCGGTGGTCTCCAGTTCGGTTTGCACGGCGGCAATGCTGCGCTCGATCTCCCCCCGCTTTTCCTCGGGCAGCTGCAGAAAACTTTCCTGGGTGGCGGGTTCGCCGTCAATGACGGGCACCGGCATAAACCCCGAAGGGGTCCGGCTGATCTGAATCCCGTGGGAGGCCGCCAGCTTTTCAAGCCGCTCCAACAGCCGGGCGCGTTTCTCAGAATAGGTTTTTTCCAGAAGGCCCTTGCGCTCGAGGTGGGATTCACTTTCCAGCGCATTGGGGAGGTTGACCTCGAGGTCTTGAATCGCCCGGCTGACTTTGCGGGCAAAAATGACCCCCTGCCCGGCGGGCACGCGAATCGCACGCGGCCGGTATTCGTCCTTGAAGTTGTTGACCATCAGCCAGTCGTCCGGGGTCGGGCGGTTGGCGGCAAAGCGGCGGCTGAGGTCCCGGGAAATGGTGGACTTGCCGGTGCCGTCGCGGCCGGTCACGAAAATGTTGTAGCCCGGGCTCGCCATTTCCAGACCGAAGGTGATGGCCTGAACGGCGCGCTTCTGGCCGATGACCTCATCCAGGGGCGCCAGTTCGGCCGTTGTGCTGAAATCGAACAAATCCGCATCGCAGGCACATCTCAGATCGGCTGCCGCCAGTTCACGGGGCTCGGCCATAGGTGTCTCCTGTTCAAAGGGGCTCACGATTTGCAGTCTTTCAAAAGACTTTAAGTTTTATAAGATAATACATTGGTTTTATATTTTTTATTCATCATTTTTTTCCTGATGATCGGTAGCACTCAGCATTGCCGCAAGGGTATCGATCGCCGCCAATATTTTTTCAAACTCTTCCGGCGCCATGGCCTTGAGGCGCACCACAAACTGGTTTCGCAGGGGGTCCGGGGCGTTTTCGATAAAGGCGGTTCCTTGGGGGGTAAGCCTGACATGAATCTGTCGCCGGTCCCGGCTTTGACGCTCACGCTGCACAAACCCGCGTTTCTCCAGGCGGTCCACGATCCCGGTAACGGTGGAGTTGTTGAGAAACACGTAGCGGGTCAACATCCCCAGCGGCAGCGGCCCATGTTTATGGATCTCACGCAGACAGATGAGCTGCGGCACCGTGATCTGATAGTTTTCCTGGATGTACTTGGAGTGAATCGACAGGGCATGGGCAATTTGCCGCAGGCGCGTGGTTAGGTGCAGGACTGGGTCGATCATGGCGGCTTTGCGGTGTTGCGCTCGAAGAAATTTGAGGAAAGCCCCTATACGACACCACGATTGCGCCGGGGGCGGTCAAAACCTCGTGAATTTTCATATGCCCTGGCGCCCAGATCGTCAAGCGTTAGATGGCCCCGCCCCTCCCGCACCCGCCAATAAAAACCGGCCGAAGCGGTGCTGAACAGCATGAAAATGGCTGAAATTCAAAGGGTTGACAGGCCGTGGGATCAGTGGTAGAATTCCTTTCTATTGAAAATTTACTTACAGAAATATTATTAGATCCCAATTAAATCGACTCGTGACTGGAGGACAACCGTTTATGAATGACAAAATTCCTGTTTCCCGTCGTGCGCTTCGCCTCTACGGGTTGAAAACCTTGGATCAAATCGCCCCCCTGCGCGACCGGCCCCGCCGGCTGAAACGGGGAATTCAAACTGCCGCAACGGTGTTTCCGTTTCGCGTCAACAATTACGTCATCGACGAGCTGATCGACTGGCAGGCTGTTCCCGATGACCCAATTTTTCGCCTGACCTTTCCCCAACCGGAAATGCTGGCGCCCGCCGACCGGCGCAAAATTGAAACCCTCCGGGAACAAGACGCCCCTGCCACAGCCATTCGGCAAGCCGCGCAGCGCATTCAGATGCAGCTCAATCCTCACCCCGCCGGGCAGATGGCGTTGAACGTGCCGGTCGAAAATGGGCACGTGTTTGAAGGCATGCAGCACAAATACCCCGAGACGCTGTTGTTTTTTCCCAGCCAGGGGCAGACCTGCCATGCGTTCTGCACCTACTGCTTTCGCTGGGCGCAGTTTGCCGGCATCGACAAGCTGCGCTTTGCCTGTCGCGATCCTCAGCAGTTGGTGGCCTACCTGCAGCAGCACCCGGAGGTGACCGACGTCCTCTTTACCGGGGGGGACCCGCTCACCATGAGCGCCAAGGTCTTGAAGGCCTACATCGCGCCCCTGGTTCGGGAAAAGCCGGGGAACCTTTCGACCATCCGCATCGGCACCAAGGTCTTGTCCTACTGGCCCTACCGCTTTCTGAGCGACCGCGATGCCGATGATCTGCTGACCCTGTTTTCTCAAGTGGCGGCCAGCGGTCTGCATCTCGGCATCATGGCCCATTTCAGCCACCCCCGGGAACTGGCACCGCCCGCCGCCCGGGCCGCCGTTCAGCGCCTGCTGGACACCGGTGCAACGATTCGCTGCCAGGCGCCCCTGATCCGGCACGTCAACGACGAGGCCGACACCTGGGCCCGGATGTGGCGTGCGCAGGTCCAGCTGGGAGCGATTCCCTACTATATGTTCGTGGAGCGCGACACCGGGCCCAAAGAGTACTTCAAGGTGCCGCTGGCAAGAGCGTATCGCATTTTTACGGACGCCTATCGACAGGTGTCCGGCTTGTGCCGGACGGTGCGGGGGCCGTCCATGTCGGCCACCCCGGGGAAGGTGCTGGTGGACGGCGTCACGATGGTGGGCGGCCGAAAGGTGTTCGTGCTCAAATTCATCCAGGGACGCAACCCCGAATGGGTCAACCGGGTGTTTTTTGCGGCCTACGACCCGGCAGCCGCCTGGCTGGACGAGTTGAAACCGGCTTTCGGTGCCGACCGGTTTTTCTATGAGCCCGAGTTAAAGCGGTTGAAAGCCCGCCAAGCGGAGGAGATGCTGGGGCTTGCCCCGGGGGAAGCCTAAAGGCCAGTACAGCAATGGTTCGCAGCAGCCTCAGTTCCTCCTTGGCCCGGCGCAGGGCGCCTCAGAGCCATTTTTTGCGCCGGAAAAAAATCAGCATGCCGGTGGCGGTCGCAACCACAAGTCCCCAGAACCACAGATAACCCCAAGGCCATCTGAGCTCCGGCATGTACTGGAAATTCATTCCGTAGATGCCGGCGACAAAGGTGAGCGGAATAAAAATGGTCGCAATGATGGTCAGCACCTTGATGACCTCGTTCATCCGGTTGCTGACCGTCGAGAGATAGATGTCCACCATCCCCGAAAGTATGTCCCGATAGGATTCGATCGTGTCGACCACTTGGATGGTGTGGTCGTAGACATCCCGCAGAAAAACGCCGGTCGCCTCAGTGATGAGATCCATCTCGCGCTTGCTCTGACTGCTTAAAATTTCTCGCAGCGGCCAGACCTGCTTGCGAAAAAAAATCATCTCGCGCTTCATGTCGTGCAGCCCCTGGAGAATTTCGGTGGTGGGATTCGCCAGCAGATCCTCCTCCATGCCTTCGATCTTTTCTCCAAAGGTTTCCAGGATGATGAAATACTGGTCCACCACGGCGTCCATCAGGGCATAGAGCAGGTAGTCGGCCCCGCTGCGACGGATGCGCCC